>NZ_LSIS01000056.1:0-20382 GCF_001556365.1 Blastomonas sp. CCH1-A6
TGCAATCGCTCTGATCCCTTAGCGTACGTTTTCGAACATTCTCTCACCGGACCCCCTAAGGAGCGTAAGGATCGCGAAGAGGTCGCGCTGAGTGAGGCTGAGCGGGCGGCGCAGCAGCTGAGGGAGGCGATCGAAGGGCCATTGAACCCTGAGCGCGAGCTGACCGAGGAGGAGATGGCGCGCAAGATCGAGGATGAAGAGGAGCGGGCAGAGTTCGAGCGAAAGCCAGCGCAAGGGGAGCTGTATGGCTATAACCGCCCTGGCAAGAAGGACCAGCGCGAGCGGCAGAACCTTGCCATGCGCGACAGCGAAGAGCGCGGCGCGCAGGCGAAGATCGAAGGGCCGAAGGGGCGAGCGCAGAATAGCAGGGCAGACGCCCAGGAGAGCGAGCTTTCCAAAGAGAACATGCGCGGCATCAGCAACGAAAAGCAGAGCCGGCAGGACCCTTCCATCGACGATGATCAGGAGCTTGGGCGATGAGCACGGCCGCGCAAACTGGCCATGTGTCCCCGTCAATGTGCCCGCATTGTGCCGGTACGATCGGGCGGCGGATAAGGACCGTCCGAGCGGCTCTGGAAATCTCCCAGCACGTGATGGCATTGCAGCTCGGGATCGCGGACAAGACCATCAAGAACTATGAAGGTGGGCACAGGGATCCGCCCTCCAGCCTGATCGCTGCCATCTGCGAACAGTTCCGCATCGATGCCGCCTGGCTTCTGCTGGGCGATGCTTCGCGGCCGATGTTCCAGCATGAGCAGGCAAGGGTGGCCTGAGATGCTGTCGGTCGCATCGGTCGCATCTGCAGGCGGCGCCGCAAACTACTTTGCCAAGGACGACTACTATGTCGGCGATGGTCCTGCCGAGCTTAGCGAATGGGGTGGCGAGGGCGCGAAAGCGCTCGGGCTTGCAGGCCCAGTTGCCAAGGAAGACTTCGAAAAAGTCCTCGATGGCAAGTTGCCCGATGACACGGTCGTAAATGGCAATGCAAACCGCCGCTCGGGCATAGACCTCACATTCTCGATGCCGAAATCGGCCAGCCTGCTTGCGCAGCTGGGCGGCGACAAGCGGATCCTCGATGCACAGCTGGCCGCCGTCAAGGCGACCATGGCCTATCTCGAGAAGCACTATGCGCAGGCCCGCGATCGTTCGCGCAATGCCAACGGCGAGGGCGTGGTCACAGGCAAGCTCCTCTATGCCCTGTTCCAGCACGACACGAGCCGGGCGCTGGACCCGCAGAACCATACACATGCTGTCATTGCCGCGATGACCCAAGACAAGGATGGCAACTGGAAGGCGCTGTGGAACGGAGAGATCTGGAAGAACAACACAGTCCTTGGCTCCATCTACAACGCCGCGCTGCGGACGAACCTCGAGAAGCTCGGCTACGAAACCCAGATCACGGGCAAGCACGGCCAGTTCGAGATCCAGGGCGTGGCGCGCGATGTGATCGAGGCCTTCAGCCAGCGTCGCCTGACCATTCTGGCAACGGCCGAAAAGCTCGGGAAGAGCGCAAATGACACAGAAGCCTTGCGTGAAATCACCAAGCGCACCCGCGATCCCAAGCTCAATCCGGATGATAAGCAGGCGCTTCGGCAGGAATGGGCGAGGCGCGCTGCCGGGCTGGGGTTCGATGCCAAGGCGCTGGTCGAACAGGCGCGGGAACGCGGCTCCGAGGGGCGTGAAAGCCCTTTGGGGTCGCCGCAGCGTGTCCAGGAGACTCTGAGTGCGCTCCGCGACAGCGCGAAGCTCTACACTCGGCCAGCAGACACACTGACAACCAATGGCCTGCAACGGATCACTCTGACGCCCACGCAGCTGCGCACTGAGATGGCAACCGCTTCTGCGATCAGGATGATCGGCGAACGTGAAACCTCCTGGACCCGAGGCGACCTGATCAAGACCGCGCTCGACCTCGGCGTAAAGGGCGTGACTGCTGACGGGGTGGAAGCACGGATCGGCGTCTTGGTGGCCGACGGGAGGGTGCTGGAGGGCAAGAGCGACAGGCTCGATGGCAGGCCCGAGAAATACACCACACCTGAACATGTCGAGATCGAGCGGGCAACGCTGGCCAATGTCGCCGCGGGAAAGGGTGCAGGCCACTCCATCATTGAAGCCGCCGAGGCCCCCGGGCGCTTGCGGCAAGTCGCGGGCACTCATGACCTCAACGCTGAGCAGATTGCCGCCGGAACCCTGGCGCTCGCCAGCAAGGACCGCACGGTCGTGATCCAGGGTGTCGCAGGTGCCGGAAAGACGACGATCATCTCGGCAATTGCGAGCGTGGCGCATCAGGAGGGAAGGGAGGTGATCGGCCTCGCCTTTGCCAACAAGATGGTCAGCGATCTTCGAACCGGGACGGAGATCCGCGGGCCAGACGGGGAGATCGTCAGGCAGGAAATCGCAGCAAGAACCGTCTCATCCTTTGTGAATGAGCATCTGCGGCCCGCGCTTGCGGGCTCGGGTCCGAAGTTCGAGGCATCGCGCGAAGCCTTGCGCGGCAAAGTGCTGGTGTTGGACGAGGCGTCGCTGGTTGCGAACAAGCCGATGAATGACCTGCTTACGATTGCCAACCGGCTTGGTGTTGAAAAGCTGGTCATGATTGGAGACCGCGCCCAGTTACAGCCGATCGAGGCGGGCAAGAGCTTTTCGCTGATCCAGTCCGATAACCCCGCCATAGCCCGCATCGATACCAGCCTTCGGCAGCGCACCGAACATATGAAGGAAGCCGCTGGCCTCGCGCGCGCCGGAATGTTCAAGGAAAGCTTTGCCTCGCTTGGCGAGCGTGTGGTCGAAGCTGGCGCAGACCACCTCAAGGTCACCGCGCAGAAATGGCTGGAGCTATCGCCAGAAGACCGCGAGCGTACCGCGATCTACTCATCGGGTCGTGCAGCGCGCGGCGAACTCAACCGGATGGTCCAGCAGGGCCTAAAGGCAGAAGGGGCGATCCAGGGGGAAGGGCTGAGGCTGACCACGCTCCTCCCGGCCCATGCGACGCGCGAGGAGCTGCGCTACGCCTCGACCTACAGCAAGGGCCAGCTGCTCGAAGTGACGCGCCAGAACGCCCCCGGAGGGCTTGTTCGGGGGCGGTACGATGTCGAAAGCATAGACGTGAAGGGCCGGGTCATGCTGCGCGATGAAAGCGGCAAGCTGATCAAATTCGATCCGGCGGCGATCGATCCTTCGGACAAGCGTGATGCCTTGAGGCTCTCCGAAAAGCACAAGGAGACAATCTATGAAGGCGACAAGATCCGCTGGACCGAAAAGGATGATGCCAGGGGGCTGATGAAGTCAGAGGAGGCGAGGATCCTCGGGATCAGGGATGGGATCGTCACGCTCGAGAACAAGGCAGGCGAGACCGTAGAACTCAAGCAGAATGACCGCATGCTCGAGCGCATGGGGCTGGCCTATGCGATCAACATGCATCAGGCGCAGGGCGACACCCGCGACATGGCGATCGGTGAGATGCACTCATCAGCCCGGCACTTGTCGAACCAGCGTCTGGCGCTCGTCATGATAACCCGGGTGCGCGACGACATCACAATCGTTACCAACGACCGCGATCGGCTTTTGGCGCAGATCGCCCGCAACCCGGGCGACAAGACCAGCGCGCTCGAAACCCTCGGCGAAAAGCAGGTCGAGGCGAAGCCTGGTGGGCGCGAGGCTGGCGAGTTTCGGCCCACAATTCCCGATCATTTGAGGGCACCCGAGGACAGGCAAGCATCTGCCCCGCGGATCGATCCGGCGAGCCTTCGGGCAACGCCGCAATTGGACGTGCCCGAACGTAACATCGAACGCAGCCGATAGGAGGAAGATCGTGACACAGATGGGCCATGCCGCAGCGGGTACGCCGCCTTCAGACACTTTCGAGATTCACCTTACGCAGCAGCTGACCCTGACCAATCTGGTGAACGAGGCAGGACTCTCGGAGATTGCGCGTGCCGCTGGCGGGGACAGCTTTGTGGTCTGCGATCTCAATACGCACGGGGTTCAGGGATGCGCTGATCTGCGAGCCGCCCTCGATAACCAGAAAATGGCCGCCGAGTTGGTGGCGATAGGTCTGATGATCCTTGTCGCAGTTCTGGTGGGCACGATCGCGGCCGCCTTTGTGAGGCTGGTGGCGCAGCGGGTGGGTCTTCCCAGGGCACAGTGCGCCGATGCCTTTCTCCCGCTGCACCGTGGTCGCGCAAAGCCCCTGAAACGGGTCGTCAACATCATCATCAGGAAGGAGAAACGACATGGCATTTGACTACGAAGACGCAGGGACGTTCGGGAGTGAGCGCGAGGCGAAGGACTGGGCGCAGCGCAACAAGGTCGATCTGCGCGATCTCCACATCCGAAACGTCGGGGGGCAGCGCGTCGAAGTGGGTATCCGCAAGAGCGCCTACGACACCCGCGAAAACTACGACAACCAGCACGGCCAAAGGCGCGACGGTTTCTGGCGGTGATGAAGTCTGCCGCGGCGTGCGTGGTTTGGACCACCGGCTTTTTGCACGACGCGAACGGAACTTCGAATTTCGGCCTGATGGAGTTGTGGGATATCGAAAGCCGCTGATGTGGCGGCTTTCGATATCTTCTTATGCTGCCAAGGCCAATTGCACGTTGCCAGGAAACAATAGGAGAGCGTACGCATTTGCAATCTGCCGAGCGCTTGATTCAGACAAGCCAGTCACATCCCCCACCAAGGCCCCGCCATCGAAAAAGCTTTTTGGCTCAAGGCCAGAAGCGATCAGTTGATAGGTTCGGAACAAAACCCTTGCCATTTCCCCGTCGGCAGACTGCCTGATCATCTGGTCATAATCAGAATCCAAGCTGATATGGTCCCAATGGACCGAGCAGCATTTTCTTGCCTTTGCCACGTACAGGAACGGTATCTTGCGGAGTTGGCACTCATAGAACCAAGCATCGCGACTGGCTGAGTCTCGCTTGTCGATCATTTTCCAAGCGGGGTTGGGCCATGGGATCCCTTTGAACAGGAACCGCAAAAATTCAGATGACGTTCTGTCGTAACCCAGATGGACTGAGCGCTCTTCAAATGCATCGAAATCTGCCTCGTAAACCGTCACATCGGGCAGATGATTGGAAGTGGCCAAGTAAGCCGCATTGGATCGAAATCCAATGAGAGCGGCAATCGCTTCAGAAGCATGCGCAGAGCGCATTTCAAAATCACCCATGAGAGTGGCTTTGAGAAGACGAATATTGTCTGATGTTGGCAGTAGGATAGCCATACGAACTCCAGGGGGTCGTATCGGTCGCCATTTAATCGATCTGACCACTGGATTCGCGGGCAGTTTGAAGGATTGATCAAAACCTATTTAGCTTGGCGACAGGCAAGGGGGTCAAACCGGCTAAAATGCTGATTGAATATCGCACGACTGTCAACCAATGCTCTGCGTTTTGCCCAGTCATGACTGCAGCACACGCCGCCTGCGCGAGTCCCGCACACTATGACTGTTGGCGCACATCCAACTCAATATCGAATTCGCCAGGTTCCGCGTCTGCCGCCATGCAGGGAGTCAAAGTCGCATAAGCCTCGAAAATGATGGCCACCTCAGGCCCCTCACTTGCTAGCCATACGCCGATGACTGCCTCGCGGACGAGCGCATTTGAGTTTTCAAAAACGTTCCTGAAATAACTCGTGGCGGCATCTTCCGGGGATGCGCATCCGAAAACGACTGATGGGTTTTCGCCCATTCGTTCGTCATACATATCCGCGAAATAGTCTTGGTGGGTGCCAACGATTGCGAGATTTCGTTTTCCCATTTGAGTCCCCGTTCGTTCCGCGTGATGCATCCAAAGCAGTTCGCGCGGGGCGAGCCAATTACAATGATTTGTCGTGATCAGCTACCCCAACTCGGGCAGCACAGACCAAGAGTCTTTCAATTTCAATCCTATGTTCAAATCACTGCACGGGCCATTTGCTTAGCAGACCTTGGAACCGGGGTTGCTTGTGGCTATCGGAAGTGGCCTCCGCGTATGCGTTCGACCGACAAGGCAGGGTTTGGCGCTGGTATTTGAGGGGAAGGCTCGCAGAATGAGTTTACTGACGCTGGCCGCAAGTGCCGCGTTCATCTGCACGCCGGTTGCGGTTTGGGATGGAGACGGTCCGATCTGGTGCGCGGAAGGGCCTAGGATCCGACTGGGGAGCATTGCCGCGCGCGAACTGGACGGAACTTGCCGGGCAGGCCACCCTTGTCCACGTTCCTCGGGGGTCGAGGCCCGCGATGCTCTGGTAGCTCTTCTGGGCGGAGCCAAGGGGAGGCTTTCTACTGGGCACGTAAAGGTTTCTGCACCGCCGATGCGCTGCCGGGCTTCGCATCAAAGCTACGGCCGGGTCGTCGCGTTTTGCAGGCTGAGCGATGGCAGCGATCTAGGCGATGCAATGCTGCGTACCGGCACTGTTGTGCGTTGGCGCTGAGCCGGCGTCCGTTGCCGATAGGTGGCAGATTGCTTTCTCGGCGTCCCCGAGGACCGCATCTACACCGACCACGGCCTGACCGGCCGCAACCGCGACCGCCCCGGCCTCGCCCAGGCTTTGGCTGCCAGTCTTCGGGAAAGCCCATCGCCGCCAGATCACCCGTCGGATGCGAGAGAATGTGTGCTTTAGTTTCCCAAGCCCAACGGGAATCCGGCGCCACATTCCGCATCACCTGATTGATCGTGCTGATGGTGTTGTAGAGCTTCGCCGGTGGGCGTTCACCGGCCGAGTGGTCCAGCGAAAGCTGCAGATCTCTTGGTTTGCTGGGTAGTCGCGGACAGAACAAGAAGCTCCGGTTTCAGAGCCGACCGTGGTGAGCGCAGATGTTCCGAACGTCGACAAGGTGTCGGACGAAAGGCACCAGCACCGTTTCGGTGAGCCCGAGAGGCACAGCAATCCGATTGCGTAGCGAACAGTCCGCAAGGCTCGAGTACCAGCGTGAGAGCTGACCAAACAGCATCATTTCAGCCACCATCCAAACCGGCGGCAGCTGGGGCCTCTGTTAGGGTGAATGAAAATGGCTGGCTTTCAGCGATGCCTTGCCCATATACAAAAGACGCTGCCCGAGTGACTAGCACGGGCAGCGTCTCAGACACCGTCAGCTGAAGTCCGTTTCGCATCGTGCATCAGCTACCGGCTGAGGGAAGCCGCAAGGCTTCCCTCTCACCCGCGCGGCGGGAAGGGATCGTTACCGTAGCTGTTACGCTCACGGATCAGATTGTTCCTGCCATGGATGATGACTTCGCTGCTCTGGTTGCGAGCAATCTCAGTCGCCCGCGCGATCGCTTCGCGCTGCGTGCCGAAATGCGCCGTGTCACGGCTGTTTCCCGCTCCCAAGACTGCCCAATCGTCACCGCGACGGACCACGTGCTGGTTTTTTCCTGCCATTCAAATCACCCCCTTTCGGTTTGGCAAAAGGGTTATGGATTTGGTAAATCGAACATTCAAGGAAGAAATTGACATTTTTGTTCGATTGAGTATATTGCAGGTAAGAAACCCCCCGGAGAGACTGCCTTCCCCCGGCAGCGAGGAGATCGACATGTCCAACCCAGAACTAGCCCGCAGGCTGCGGGAAGCGCGAGAGCTTGCGAGCGTTAGCCAGCAAGCTGCGGCGGATCATGTCGGCATTCCTCGTACCGCCATCACTCAGATCGAAGCGGGCAACAGGCTTGTCTCTACCCTGGAGTTGAGCAAGCTGGCTGAGCTTTATCGCCGTTCCATCTCGTGGTTCTTAGCCGACGTGCAGCAGCATGACGATGACGTGCTTATCGCACTGCATCGACTTGCGCCGGGTCTCCAAGAAGATGATGCCATCCGCTTCCAGGTGGATCGCTGCGTCTCGCTTTGCCGGGAGGGCGTGAATTTGGAGAAGATTCTCGGACGCGAAGAACGCCCAGTGCCGCCGGTTTATCAGGAACCCGCACCAAATTCGGTTTGGGAGGCGGTGCGGCAAGGGCATAAGGTCGCCGATCAAGAACGCCGCCGTCTAGGGCTGGGCAGCTCCCCGTTGCCAGATTTGGCTGAGCTTATGGTGGATCAAGGCATTTGGGCCTCAGGTGCCAATCTGCCGGGCACGATGTCTGGCCTGTTCCTGCATCATCCGAGCATCGGCATGGCTATTCTCGTCAATGCGCAGCATCCGCGTGCGCGGCGCCGGTTCTCCTACGCGCATGAATATGCGCATGCGCTGTTTGACCGCGATCGTGTGGCCAATGTCACTACGACCGACAATCGCGTAGAACGGGTGGAGCAGCGCGCGAACGCCTTCGCTTCTGCTTTCCTCCTCCCAGCAGAAGGCATCGACGATGAATTGCGCCAGCTCGGTAAGGGGCAGCCTTCTCGTGGTGACGTGCTTGTCTTTGATGCAGCGACGGGCGGTAGCATCGAGGGGCAGGCGCGACCCGCACCCAACTCCCAGACTATTGGCTTTCAGGACGTGGCCTATATCGCCCATCGCTTCGGCGTGAGCTACGAAGCTGCTACCTACCGCCTGAAAAGCCTTCGTCGCATCAGCCAAGCAGAAAGCTTGGAGCTGCTTACGTCGGCCATGCAAGATGCAGGGCGCGACTATCTCAGAGCGCTTGAGCTATTTGATGATTTGGAGGGCATGGACACGCCGCAGCGGGGCACCCGCGAGCTCCGTAGTCGTATCGCGCATCTTGCCATCGAAGCCTACCGCCGTGGGGAAATCTCCCGTGGGCGGTTGCTCGACCTGAGCAAGGCCCTCGAAATCGAAGGCCGCCAACTCTTCGACCTGGCTGAGGTGGCCCGCTCTGCGTGATGGTCATTCCTGACGCCATCCTCGTGACGGACACCTCCGTTTTGGTAAATTTCCTCCGCATCGATCGGATGGAACTGCTAGGCGCATTGCCTTGCCGCTTCATTGTGACCGACCATGCTGCAGGCGAGCTGACAGACTTCTATCCGGAGCAGGTGGAGCGTTATCAAGCGGCCTTGGCCGCTGGCCACGTTGAGGACTGCACCGTCACAGACGAAGCTGCGCTCGATATTTTCGGACGGCTGACGGGCACGACACGTCTGGGTGTTGGTGAAAGCGCCACGATTGCGCATGCCATGGTGACAGGAGCGGGAGTGGCGATCGATGACCGACGTGCCATCAACGAGGCCCAGCGGATCGCCGAAGGATTGGTGATCGTACGCACCGCCGACCTAATGGTACGCATGATAGAGCTGGCCATGCTGACCCTCGCGGAGGCCGACGCCATCAAGGATGATTGGGCAGCCAATCACCGCTTTCGCATTCCAGTCGTCAGTTTCGCCGAGATGATGTAGCCTCCCGTTCAGAGCACTCATAATTCGTGCAATTGTAATGATATAATCCCTGCCAGATCAGCTGGCGGATCAGAAGGGGCAACAATGCCGTCGTTGAATTGGATCGGGAAAGAGGCAGTTGAGCACCACCATAAAGAGGTGCCGTATCGGCTCATCAATTGCGACGCTGATCTTTCCTGTGGCGATCCAGACGCTGGAAACCTGCTTGTTCAAGGCGACAATCTGGAAGCGCTTAAGGCCTTGCTGCCCTACTACGGCGGGCAGGTGAAATGCATCTACATCGATCCGCCGTACAATACGGGGCAAGAGGGGTGGATTTACAACGACAACGTATCGTCTCCCGAAATCAAGGCTTGGCTTGGGCGTGTTGTCGGTCGGGAGTCCGAGGACCTATCGCGGCACGATAAGTGGTTGTGCATGATGTATCCTCGCATTCGGTTGCTGCGCGATCTCATGCATGAAGAGGGAGTGATCTTCGTTTCGATCGACGACAACGAAGTGTCGAATTGCAAGGAACTTCTCCGCGACATATTTGGCACCCACAATTTTGTCAGCCATATCATTTGGAAAAAGATGGACAGCCCCAGCTCGAATGTGGGCGAGCGAATCTTCTCAGATTACCATGACCACATCATTTGCTTTGCTAAGAACAAGAGCAAGGCGGCACTCCAGCAGCTTCCTGCTCCCGATATTTTGAACGCCTATCCCGTCGTTCATAACGGGCAGCGGGCGCGGTGGAGGCAGCTGCGCAAAAATGGCAAGAGTGCGCGACGCAAAGATCGGCCCAACAGCTGGTTTCCGATGGAAGACCCCGATGGCAATGATGTTTGGCCGATCCACCCGAAAGAAGGATGGGAGGGACGATGGAGCATCGGCCCCGACACGTGGGAAAAGATCAAGCACTCCGACGAGGTGAAGTGGGAAAAGCGCAAGTCGGGCTGGGTTCCGTACAGGCTGGAAACCGCGCCCGACATTCCTACCATGCCGACCTCGACCATACTTGAGGACGTCGGCCAGAACAGGCAGGCGAAGGCCCAGCTCAATCAAATTCTTGGTACCAACCACGGCTTTGAAACGCCGAAGCCCTACGACATGGTTGAGCGCCTGATCTCCTTGGTCTCCGACCAGAACTGCTTGGTACTCGACAGCTTCTGCGGATCGGGCACGACGGGACATGCAACCCTCAGCCTGAACAACAAGGACGGTGGGAAACGTCGCTTTATCCTGATCGAGATGCAGGAGCAGATTGCGACTAGCATTGCCGCTGAGCGTCTGAGACGCGTGTCGCAAGGATTTAGGCCGCAGAGCAAGGCGAATGAGATCGTCTACCAGCGCAAAATCACCCTCGCTGATTTTCGCAAATCAGCGAAAGTCATGGAAGAAATGGATGAAATTAGAGAGGAAAAGCGGTCCGAATACGACGAGGTAAAGGCAACTATCGAAGACGGCGTGCTCACGCTCATTGGCTCGCGTGGCACCGAAGAGGACTTGCCTGGTATTGGCGGCGGCCTTCGCTTTTGCAGACTTGGCCTCCCGCTCTTCAATGAATTCGGTGACATCCATGGCGAGGTATCGTTCCCCGACCTTGCTGCGCATGTATTCTTCGCCGAAACTGGCGCACCGATTCCGACTAAAGCCCAAGTGGGTAACTCCTACCTCGGCAAACATGGTGATCGCGCCGTGTATTTGCTTTTCGCCCAGGGAGAAGAGGGCATGCCGCGCGAAGCGCTTGGCAATGTCCTGACGCCCACCGCATTGGCGGCGCTACCACCACCTCCCGAAGGATTCGACGGCACCCGTGTCGTCTATGCCGAGGGCACGACAGTTTCCGCAGATCGGCTCAAGGCCGAGCGCGTCGTGTTCAAACAGATCCCGTATCAGATTGCGGGGGTGTAAGATGGCCGCCGTCAATTTCGAGCTGAAGGAATATCAGGACCAGGCCCTCAAGGCATTTGGCGCATTCCTTCGCAACACCACGGCAATGGGTGCGAACCTTGCCTTCTATAAAGCCACGAATTTTCCCTATCGCAACGCACCTGCCGTTGCCAAAGGGACGCCGTACCTCTGCCTGCGGATTCCTACCGGTGGCGGAAAAACGCTCGTCGCTGCCCACGCGGTTGGCGTTGCCTCCAGAGAATATCTCCAGACCACCAACCCCATGGTGTTGTGGCTGGTGCCTTCGACCCCGATCCTTGAGCAGACCATTGCCGCTCTGAAAGATGAGGCCCATCCCTATCGGGCGGCCCTTACGGCGGTGTTCAATCGAAATTTCAACGTGATGACCAAGGCCGAGGCGCTGGCTATGCCGCGCGCCGATGCCACGGGCGGCGCCGTTGTGATTGTCTCGACGATCCAATCATTCCGCCGCGAAGACGATAGCGGCAAGGAAAACCCCGACGGGCTGAAGGTATATGAAGACGCAGGCGTCCTGATGGACCACTTTGAAAACCTCAGCGATCGGCAGATGGCAGGGCTCGACCGTATCGAGGGCGGCAGCCGACCCGTCTATTCGCTGTCCAACCTCCTCAAGCTGCACCGTCCCATGGTGATCGTGGACGAGGCGCACAATGCCCGCACCGAACTGTCCTTTAGGACGCTGGCGCGCTTCAATCCGTCGCTCATTCTGGAGCTAACTGCCACGCCGCAGGTCGAGCACGATCCTGCCCGTGACAAGCACGCCTCCAATATCCTGTATTCCGTTTCTGCCGCTGAGCTGAAGGCGGAGCAGATGATCAAAATGCCCATCCGCCTCACCACAGACGCGGATTGGGTCAAGACAGTCGGTGCCGCGCTCGACTGCCAGAAAGCGCTGGAGGAAGCGGCCAAGGCCGAAGCTCTTGAAACAGAAGATTATATCCGCCCGATCATCCTCTTTCAGGCGCAGAGCGCATCCGCCAGCGACCCGCACAGGCTGACCTGGGAAAAGATCGAACAGCATTTGCTGGAGGATCACCGCATCCCCAAGGATCACATCGCTGTGCACACGGGGCCGCGCAAAGACCTTGATTCGATCAGCAATATCCGCAGCGCTGATTGCCAGGTGCGATACATCATTACCGTATCGAAGCTGAAGGAAGGCTGGGACTGTCCCTTTGCCTATATCCTTTGTTCAGTTGCCGAGCAGGTGTCGCCCGTTGCGGTTGAGCAGATTCTGGGGCGCGTGCTTCGGATGCCAGGGGCGCGGCGCAAGCTTCGCGATGCCCTCAACCAGTCCTATGCGTTCATCGTTTCGCGCAGTTTCGACAGCACTGCGCAACAGCTTCGTGACGGATTGGTAGAGGGTGCTGGCTTCAATGCGATCGAGGCCGCGCAGATCGTCACCACGCAGCAACCGTTGGCACTGTCTGAAATCAACGCCAGCACGCCTTACACCTCAGATCCCTTGCCCGAGCAGACCACCGCACCAGAGGTCATTGTTGCGGCAATCGACCGCCTGCCGCCATCGGTGAAATCACGGGTCTCGTTTGACGCGCAAAGCCGAACTCTGGCCTATACAGGCCCGATGACACGCGACAGCCGTAACCTGCTGCACCTCGCTTTCGCAGCGGTGCCGAACGTGTCAAAAACGATCGACCGCCTGTACGCTAAAACCAACAACTATCAGACTTCAGCTGCGGAAGATGAGGACAAACCGCCATTCGTGGTCCCCATGCTTGGGTTCCGCAAGCAGGGTGAACTTCAACTCTTCTCGCAAGAGCATTTCCTCGACTTGCCGTGGCGGCTCGACCAGTGCGATCCAGCGCCAATCGCAACGCGGTTCCGCGTCGCCGATAATAGCCAGACGGGCGAAATCGACGTGAGCGACAGGGGCAAGGTCGAGATCGCCTTTACTCGCAGGGTCCAAGGCGACCTTGCTGGCATCATTCAAGAGCCTGCGTGGAATCTGGCGCGCCTGGCGAACTGGATCGATATGGGCATCGTGCATCCCGACATCACGAAGCCGAGTGCTGTGGTGTTCATCACCCGCGCCATCGAGGCGTTGGTTGCCGCTGGCACTGACATTCAGGTTCTTGCCCGCAACAAGTATGACCTACGCAAAGCTCTTGCAGGGCTGATTTCCGAGTTGCGCGGCCAGCGCGAGCAGGGGCAGTATAGCGCGCTCTTTGCGTCAAATGCTCAGGACTTCAGCGCCAGCGCTGACCTCTCCATCATCTTCGATGAGCAGACATACGCGCCGAACCAGCCCTACGCAGGCGGTACGAAGTTTAACAAGCACTACACCAGCCTTGTCGGCGACCTTGGTACCACTGGCGAGGAGTTCGATTGTGCGGTCTATCTCGATCGCCACGAAAAGGTCCGCTACTGGATCAGAAACGTCGATCGAAAACGTTCGTCGTTTTGGCTCCAGCTGCCACACGACAAGTTCTATCCCGACTTCGTAGCCATGCTGACCGACGGGCGCATCCTCGCGGTGGAGTATAAGGGCGGCCATCTTTACGATGGCGAAGAGATCAAACGCCATATCGGCAATGTTTGGGCAGAGGCCTCCAATGGGCATTGCCTTTTCTGCATGCCGACCAACCGAGACTATGCGCTGATCGATCGTGTGATCGCTGGCGTTTGACCCGGCAGGGGGCTGCTGCGTTGAACGGTTCAGCGGCCCGACAGGTTACTGCCCAGTTTCAGCAGTTTCGCGTTATGCGTATCGATCGAGAGGCTCCGAAACAGTAAGCTCGTCTGGCCGCCACGAGGGGAAACCAGCCCACTGGACCTGAGCAAAGCGGAAAACTCCAGACCCGGGTGGTCGAAGGTTGGGTAGCAGTGCAATCAACCGTCCCGCTCCAATCCTCACTGGAGGAAACCTCGGGATCAGGTCATCGCAACCAGAATCTTGAAAATCCTGAGGCAAGATCAGGAGTTAAGCACGCATTCGAAGCACGCGGCGTTGCTTCCGACTCCCCTTCCATCTACTCTTGCGAACGTTGAACACAGTCGAAAGTATTGCATGCAGCGGCAGACCTATATCGCGCACGGTCGTCTCGCATCCCGTGAGATCCGTCTCGACGCTGCACGGCACCAGCACCACGGCACACAGGTCATGGCTTTCGAGCAACTGGCGGCGCGTCTTGCCGGCGGTTTCACGCAGCCAATAGACGCCGAAACGCTGCGCAATGCGATTCAATACGTGCTACCGGACACTAATCTCGGCGAGCTCGACGCGATCAAGCTCCTGCCCGGCATGGTCGGCGCGGCTGCTGACACGCTGCATAAAGTCTGGCGCACGGGGATCGATCTATCGTCGCGCGCCAGCGATCATCCCCGCCTGGCAGCAATGGCGACGCTCGAGGAGGCAGTGCTGGCGGTCTTGCCGTCCGCGATGCTGCGCCCAGTCGATCTAGCCTCGCGAGCATTGGCGCGCATTCACCATGCACCCGCTTTGTTCGGCGAGGTCCATATCCAAGGCATTAGTGAGCTGTCGCCGTGCTGGCGCGAGCTGCTGTTCGCACTGGCCGTGACAACGCGGGTGCGCTGGAACGCCGGCCCTCGCTCGGTCCCGGTTTGGCTCGAAGGATCGGCCGTCGAGGTTGTCACGTCTGAGCCGACGACGCCGCGGGTCGAGGCGGTGAGCGCCGCCAATGGCTATCATGAAGCTATCGAGGCGCTGCGCTGGGCCCGTGAGCTAATTGCGAGCGGAGCAGCCAAGCCGTCCGAGATCGCGATCGCAGCCGCCGCACCGGCCGCCTATGACGACGAGTTTATGGCGCTACGTGCCGATGCCAATATCGACCTGCACTTCGTTCACAGCATCCGCGTCGTGACGACACGCGACGGCCAGACCGCCGCCGCTCTGGCCGACATCCTCGTGCGCGGCGTCGACCAGGCGCATCTGCGGCGTCTCGCAACGTTGCTGGCAGGTGCAGGCCCATTCAAGGCTCTTCCGGATGGCTGGCAACGCGTCCTGCCGCCCGAGGCACCCTTGTCCTCCCCCGACGCCTGGGAGCGACTCCTCGGCAGCCTGACCGCCGAGCGCTGGCCGGACGACATCGATCATGCCGGCGATTTGCGCGCGATTGTCGAGACGCTTTCGGCCGGTCATGCTCAGGCAGAAGAGATCGGACGCACTTTCCTGTCGGGCGGGGCGCTGCGCATCTGGCGTAAGGCGCTGCTTGCCGGAAGCCCGGCGGTGATTGACGTCACGATCGACTCTCTGCGCCAGGAGGACGCTTGCGAGGCGTGCGTGTCGGTCGCGTGGATGCCAGCTTCAGCGCTGGCGGCGTCACCGCGCAAGTTCGTGCGCCTGCTCGGCCTGACCTCGACCAGCTGGCCGAGGCGGATTTCAGAAGATCGGCTCTTGTCCGATCATATCATCCCGACAGCGGAGCTTGATCCGCTGCCGGTGACCGCTGCTGATCGCCGTGATTTCGAGACGATCCTGTGTACGACCGGCGCGCAGGTCGTGCTGTCGCGGCCGCGTCGGGACAGGGAGGGCCGCCTACTCGGCAAGAGCCCCCTGCTGCGCGGCCAGCCCGAGGCCCGCTATTTGCGCCGCAATCGGCGGCCCGTGCACGCGATGAGCGAAAGCGATCGAATGGTGGCGCGTCCGGCCGACTTCGCCGCCACGCAGCAGGCGGCTTCGGCCACATCATGCTGGCAGGATTGGCAACGCTCAGTAGTCACCGCTCATGATGGTCTGGTGCGTCCCAACCATCCTGCGTTGCTGGCGGCGCTCGAACGTGTTCAGTCGGCAAGCTCGCTTGCCAAGCTGCTGCGCAACCCGCTCGGCTTCACCTGGACCTATGCGCTTGGGGTGCGGGCCCCGGAAAGCGCGGTGGAGGCGCTGGTGCTCGATGCCCGGCAAAGCGGCATCCTTCTCCATGACTTGCTCGATCATGCCGTTCGCCTGCTCGAAGGTCAGGGGGGGCTCGCAGCTGCACGCCCTGACCAAATCACCGCCGCGATCGAAACCGCCGCCATAGCAGTGACAAGCCGCTGGCAAAACGAGCAGGCGGTGCCGCCGCAAGTCGTGTGGCGTCGCACGGTCGAGGAAGCTAAGCAGACCGCACTCAACGCCCTACTGCATCTCGAACCGCCGCTCGTGGGTCAGAAAACTTATACAGAAGTACCGTTCGGCGGACAGGCGGCCAAATCCGACGCCGCAATCCCCTGGGATCCGACGACGACCGTCGCCATCGCCGACACAGGCTTCCGTATCTCTGGCTTCATCGATCGTCTCGATCTGTCGGGCGACGCCACCAAGGCACGCGTGATTGACTATAAGGGCGGTAGGATGCCGTCCAAGCCGGTGATCTTGCAAGGCGGCAAGGAGTTGCAGCGCTGCCTGTATGCCTATGCGGTCAATGCGCTGCTGGGGGACGGCGTGGAGATCGACGCCGCCCTTCTCTATCCGCGCGACACCGAGGCGCGTCACCTCGATGCCCCTGCCGAGGTGCTGGAGGACCTTGCCGAACATCTTCGCGCGGCGCGCGCCAGCCTGCTCGCCGGCCATGCGCTCATCGGCGAGGACAATGGCGGCGACTATGATGATCTAAGCTTCGCGCTCCCGGCCAATGCTCTGAACGGCTATTGCCCGCGCAAAGTCGAGCCGGCCCGCGGTACGCTTGGCGACGCGGCACTTGTTTGGGAGGCGCTCTGATGACTGACGCGACGCCCGTCTTGCGGGACGAAGCCGCCCGCCTCGCCGCGATGACGGCGCATGATCGTTCGATGTTGGTCGAAGCCGGCGCCGGCTCGGGCAAAACCGCAGTCATGGCCGGACGCTTGGCGCTGCTGCTCGCTGGTGGCACAGCACCCAAGGCGATTGCGGCGGTGACCTTCACCGAATTGGCGGCGAGCGAACTGCTCGCCCGCGTGCGCGAGTTCGTCGACGAACTGCTCGAGGGCCGCGTCCCGCGTGAGCTTCGGATCGCCCTTCCGGAAGGCCTATCGGCCGAGCAACGGACGCATCTGGACGCGGCGGCAGCCTCGCTCGACGAAATCACCTGCTCGACGATCCACGGCTTCTGCCAACGCTTGATCAAGCCCTATCCCGTCGAGGCGAACATCGATCCGGGTGCAGCGCTCATGGACCCAGCGCAAGCAGACATGATCTTCGGCGACATCGTCGACCGGTGGTTGCGCGAGGCTCTCGATGCAGACGACCAGAGCTTGGTCGCGGAGCTGGTTTTCCAAAACCCGAGCAAAGCGACCGAGCTGATTTCAACGGCAGCCGCGGCACTGCGCGACAATCGCGTGCTCGTGCCGCCGCCGGTGCCAGCAATCCCTCCGCTAGTAACAGCGTTTGGTGAGGCCGCCGAGGCCTACCGAGCCTTCGTTGTGGGCACGCCTGCGCAAGAAGACGAGAGCATTGCTGGCGCGCGGGCCTTTGTCGATATGGCATCGGAGGTGGCGCTGGTCGCGACCGACCAGTCTCCGGCTGCCCTCATCCGGCTTCTGCTATCCACTCCGCACCCGTCGCTGTGCACCGCAAAGGGTACGTTCAGCGTCTACAAGAAGAAGGGGAAGTGGGAGGCCGCAGCGAAGGTCGCAGGCCTCGCGAAAGCCGAGGGCGGCGTGCTAAACGCGCGCGCGGAGGAATTGCATCTCGCGTGTACTCATAGCTGGGCGGCGATGCTGCAGGGTGCGGCGTCTCGCGTGCTCGCCGACCTACTCTCCGCGATTCAGCCAATCCTGGATGACTTCCGCGCCTACAAGCGCGCGGCCGCGCTGCTCGATTTCGACGACCTAATCTTTGCCGCCCGCGATCTCTTGCGCGATCATGATTCCGTACGCACGGCCCTCTCGAGTCGCTACGCCCATGTGCTTGTTGATGAATTCCAGGACACCGACCCGCTCCAGACCGAGATTTTTTGGCGGCTGTGCGGCGATCCGGCGCCCGGCGCCGACCCGCTCGACTGGGCGGCATACCGCATTCGGCCTGGTGCGCTGTTCCTCGTCGGCGATCCCAAGCAGGCGATCTACCGTTTCCGCGGCGCCGACGTCGCCGCCTATGTGCGAGCGCGTGAGGCGATCCGAGCGCTAAATCCTCTCGATTTGCTGTCGATCTCGACCAATTTCCGGTCGTGCGCGGCCATTCTCGACTATGTGAACGATCGCTTCGCCCCGCACCTGACCGAGGAGAAGGGCCAGCCAGGCTTCACCCCACTCGACGGCTTCCATCCTGATCATGGCGAGGGCCTGTGCGTGGCGGCGCTCCCTGTCGCGTGCGCCGACGAGGACGGCAAGGCCAAGTCGGCCATGCAGCGCGACTGCGAGGCGGAGGCGGTCGCGGAGATGTGCAGCCGGCTGATCGGCAGCCAGATCATCGTCGATCGCAAGACCGACACCAAGCGACCGTGTCGGCCAGGCGATATCGCACTGCTCGCACCGGGCGGCACGGAGTTGTGGCGCTACGAGGAAGCGCTGGAAAAGCGCGGCGTGCCGGTCGCGACTCAGGCGGGCAAAGGATTCTACCGTCGGCAAGAAGTGCAGGACCTCATAGCGATCACGCGGGTGCTTGCCGACAGCCGCGACAGCCTCGCGCTCGTGGCGCTGCTGCGCGGCCCGCTTGTTGGCTTAACCGAGGAGCAGTTGCTCGATCTGGTCTGGAGCCAGCCCCGCGATCCCGAGCGTCCCGATGCACTGCCCCGGCTCACAATCCATCTCAATGCCGAATTGATCCCCGACCCGCATGCCCGTGACATCGTCGAAAAGCTGCAGGCGCTCCGGCGCAGGATCAACAGCACGACGCCGCACCAATTGCTCGCCGAGGCGGTCGATCTGCTGCGCGTGCGCCCCGTCTTGCTCCAGCGTCATGGTGGGCAGGCCGAACGCCCGCTCGCCAATGTCGATCTCTTCCTGAGCCTCACTCAGCCCTATGGCGTCTGCGGTCTGCGCGCCTTTGCCGAGACGATGACGGCGGCATGGGAAGGCAAGACGCGCTCGGCGGAAGGCCGACCGGACGCGCAGGAAGAAGCGGTGTCGCTGGTCACGATGCATGCCTCCAAGGGGTTGGAGTGGCCGATCGTTGTGCCGATCAACACGATGACGTTGGGCAACGATGTGCGCGATCCCGTGATTGATGGCGATACGAAGACGATTTTTCTGCCCCTCTTCGGGGTAGCGCCCGCTGGCTATGAGGAGGCCAAGGCGGCGGAAGTCGCAGAGCGCGAACGCGAACGGCTACGTCTCTGGTATGTGGCGGCAACCCGGGCGCGCGAATTGCTCGTTCTGCCTAAACTCGACGTGTCCCCAGCGAAGAGCAGCTGGAATGCCTTGATGGATTTCGATCTCGACGGCTTGCCGGTGATTGCGATCGATCATCATCCCGAGGGGTTCGATACGATCGACAGCGAACCCGACAACGATCAGACGCGCGAGATCTTCGCGGGCGAAGCGGCGCGCGTGGTCGCGGCAACGCCGAAGCTGCGCTGGGTGGCGCCGAGCCGCGACGAGAATCCGCACGGACCGCTTGAGCTGGTCACCGAACCGCTGATCGTGGTCGCTGCCCAAGACGCGGCCGAGCCCGAAATGTTGATCGCGGTACAGGGCGGTCGCGAGCGCGGGCTTGTCATCCACAAGCTGTTGGAGGAAGTGCTGACAGGCGAGACAGCAGACGATCTGACCGCGCTCACGGCACGCGCGGGGGATCTGGTCCGGGCGCTTGGACGCGAGCCCGGCACCGACGCGGGCGCTGGCCTCTCACCGGACGAGATGGCAGGCACGGTCGCACGTACGCTGGCAATGCCGGAGATCGCTGCGTTGCGGCCGCGTCTGATCGCCGAGCTTCCGGTCTATGGCATCGGCGAGGAGGATGCCGTCGAACTGGCAACCTTCGGTGTGGTTGACGCGCTCTGCGTGGGCGCTGACGGAACGCCCGAGCTGGTGATCGACTGGAAGAGCGATGTTGAACCGACCGCATCGGCGTCCAATCACTATCGCCAGCAAGTCAATCGCTACCTTGAGGTAACTGGAATCCCGGCGGGCCTCATCGTATTCGTCTCCACCGGCGAGCTGCTACAGGTTGCAGCGCCGGCGCGTGAGGCGCGGAGTGCTGCGGTCGTCTAGTCAGAGCGGCAGGGACCTCGTGCAACGGGCATCTCGATGCGAGGAACGGCGACAACGAGAGGGCATAGCGTGGATGGTACGCTAAACAACGCTAAGGGCGAACAATCAGCGAA
>NZ_LSIS01000057.1:0-210 GCF_001556365.1 Blastomonas sp. CCH1-A6
GACAGCGTGACGACGCCATCCTTGGTCCGCATAGCGACGAGGTTCGGCGCGGCGCACTGAAGCTCGCGCGTGTCTTCGATCAGGACGATGCGGTCGGTAGTCTTGGCGACTTCGGCTAGGAGCGCGTTGACCAGCGTGGTCTTGCCGCTGCCGGTCCCGCCCGCGACGAGGATGTTGGCGCGTGTCTGCACACCTTCGCGCAGCGCCGCG
>NZ_LSIS01000058.1:0-29307 GCF_001556365.1 Blastomonas sp. CCH1-A6
TTTGCTGTCCGATAAGAGCCCTTCACGGACAACACGACAATCTATATAGAGTGCCTCAAATCCGCTGCGACGCCGCCGCTCTCCCAAGGGCAGAACGCCGAAGAAACCAGCGGCGCGATCGAGCATGAAGGAGAGGCGCTTTGGCTGACGGCACCGGGCTGATCGTTGAGGTGCCGATCGATGAGGGCCTCGTCTCGCTCGGACAGGCAATCCCTCCGCAGCTCGCCGCCGAAATCGAGGCCGCCCGTTCCTACAGGGCGCGATCCAAGGCCGCGAACACCGTCCGCGCCTATGACAGCGACTGGCGGCAGTTCGAAGAATGGTGCTGGACGCGCGACCTTGAGCCCATGCCCGCGATGCCCGAGGTGGTTGCAACCTGGCTGGCGTCACTGGCTCAAGCGGGGAGGGCGGACAGTACGATCGGGCGGCACCTTGCTGCCATTGCCTGGCACCACAGGCAGGCGGGGCACGTGGCGCCGCAGCACCGTGATCCCCGCGATGTCATCGCCGATACGCTCGCCGGCATTCGGCGCGAGCAGCGCGCACGGCCGACACGCAAGAAGAGCGCCATTCTGGCGGCCGATCTGGCGCGGATGATTGCGGCTGCAGAAGGATCGAGCCCGAGGGCAATCCGTGACCGTGCGGTCATGGCGCTGGGCCTTGCAGCAGCACTTCGGCGCTCGGAGCTGGTCGCTCTGCAGCTCGCCGATCTCGAGCTCGTGCGCGAAGGGCTCAAGCTGACGATCCGGCACTCGAAGACCGACCAGGAGGGGGAGGGGCAGGTCATCGCAGTTCCGTCGGGCAAGGTGCTCAAGCCCGGTCCCCGCCTCAACGAATGGCTGAGCGTCAGGGGAGGGGAGGCGGGGCCCCTTTTCTATCGAACCGATGCTCAGGGCTTGATGACGAAGGAGCCCATGTCAGATCGCTCGGTTGCTCGCCTGATCCAGCGCTACGCCGAGAAGGTCGGTCTCGATCCGGCTGCGGTCGGGGCGCACTCGCTTCGATCGGGATTCCTGACCGAAGCTGCGAAGGCTGGTGCTTCACTGCCAAAAATGCAGGAGGTCTCGCGACAGAAAAAGGTGGAGGTGCTGCTTGGCTATGTCCGAGATGCGGCTTTGTTTGAGAACCACGCTGGCAAGAGCTTTCTCTAGCCTAGGTTCAGGCTGAAACGCGGTGCCCCAAGGACCAAGGGAGCCACCGCGACACTTACCGCGCGCACATACACCGTGACGGTGGTCTGAAATGTAACCGATTTTGAGCAGAGTCCGACGCCAAGTTGCACTGCTACCCAACTTTGAACCGCTTGGGTCTAGAGTTTTCCGCCACCAGATAGGCACTCTCGTCGCGGAAAAAGATGTCCCGACAAGCCGCATCAACGTTATGAACGCCTTCCAAACCGGGCAGCCAACCATCGCCATGGGCAGCGCCATGATCCAGCTTCTGGCGGTCTTTCTGGCCGGCTCTCGCGCAATTTGAATTCCAAATATGCCATTAATACAATGGGACATTTTCATTTGAACTGCAAATTCAAGCCAGCGCACAGCAACTGCACCTCGTTCGCGCAAGCCGCGACACGTTGATGAAGAAACCCGGCCTCATCCCGAAACCGGCGCGCCAACTGGTTTTCCGGGACGATGCCCAATCCGACCTCATTGCTGACGAGTATGAGGGTCCCTTGCGCAACCGTGATGGTCTCAATGAGTGTGCGGACTGCCGCCGGGATATCGTGATCGCCGATCAGGAGATTGGTCACCCATAGCGTGAGGCAGTCCACCAGCAAGACCCGGTCGGGTGAGGCATGCAACTCGATCGCTTCCGCAAGTTTAAGGGGGGCCTCGACCGTTTCCCATTCCACGCCGCGATCCGCCTGGTGCCGAACGATACGGTTGCGCATTTCCTCGTCGAAAGCTTGAGCCGTAGCGATGAAGACTGGCGACAGGCCGGTCGCCTCGGCTCTGGCCTGTGCATAGCGGCTCTTGCCCGAGCGCGCTCCGCCAATCACGAACAGGCTACGCATCGTCTTTCCCCATTGCGAGTTTCAACAAACCATCCACATCGAGATGATGTTCAAGCTCAGCCGCGATCGCATTGAGCGCGTCATCCACCTTCGCATCATGGTCGATCCCGTCCGACTGCGCGCCGAGCATGCCGAGCAGAGCTGAACGCAGCGCCGTGCTGGCAAATGCTCCGTGGACGTAAGTGCCCGTGACTTGCCTGTCTGCACTGGTTGCGCCGTCGGGCCGCCCTTCGCCGAGCAGCGCAAAGGGGTGACGGCAATCGGGACCGCTGGTCACGCCCATGTGCATTTCAAAGCCGGTGAAGGCTTGATCGAGCGCAGTGCCTGCAACCTGGCGCAGCGCCTTATCTCCGGTCAGGACCGTTTCGACATCCAGCAGACCCAGACCGGGGATATCTTCAGGTGGTCCCTCGATCCCTTCCGGATCGGCGATGCGGCGGCCGAGCATCTGATAGCCGCCGCAGATGCCCAGGACCTTTCCACCGCGCCGATGATGCGCAAGGATATCAATGTCCCAGCCTTGTTCGCGCATCGCCTTCATATCAGCGATCGTGGCTTTTGATCCGGGCAGGACGATCAGCGCACAATCACCGGGGATGGGCTGGCCTGGCGGTACCATGACCAGTTCGACCGAGCTTTCCGCTTTGATCGGATCGAGATCGTCAAAATTGGCGATCCGGGGGATGATCGGGCAGGCGATTTTCAGGCGACCGGCGGTTTCGCGTGCGGTTCGTTCAAGCACGACCGCATCTTCGCTTGGCAAATGGGCAGTGGCGCGCAGCCAGGGCACCACGCCATAGCCTCGCCAGCCCGAAAGCGCCTCGATCTGCCGATAACCGTCGGCAAAGAGCGCCGGATCGCCGCGAAACTTGTTGATGAGAAAACCCCGGATCATCGCCGCGTCGTCCGGGTCCAATACCGCCCTCGTGCCAACGAGCGCAGCAATGACGCCGCCGCGATCGATATCGCCGACCAGCACGACTGGCACACCGGCAGCACGGGCAAAGCCCATGTTGGCGATGTCGCCTGCCCGCAGGTTGATCTCCGCCGGCGAGCCGGCGCCTTCAACCACGACGACATCGCACTGCGCCTGCAGCCGGTGCCAGCTTTCCATGACCTCGGGCAGCAGTTCGCCACGCTTGTGCCGGAAATTGCCACCGCCCAGCGTGCCGCGGACCTTGCCGTGAACGACCAATTGCGATGTGTGGTCGGCCTGAGGCTTGAGCAGTACCGGGTTCATGTCGGTGTGCGGTTCGACCCGGCATGCTAGAGCCTGCAAAGCCTGGGCGCGGCCGATCTCGCCGCCATCGACGGTAACCGCAGCATTGTTCGACATGTTCTGGGGCTTGAACGGGCGAACGCTCAGCCCGCGATTGGCAAGGGCGCGGCACAGCCCGGCAACCAGCACCGATTTCCCGACATCGGAACCCGTGCCCTGCAACATCAGAGCGCCCATACGATATCCTTCCAGGTGAGAGCGGCCACGATGGCCCAGAGCAACAGGCAGGCGCGGACATAAATGCGCAAAGCGCGCCTGACGTCAGCAGCGCCAGCATCGCGCCGCCCGCTGCCGATCCAGTCCTTGGCATGGGTCACACCATCGTAGGACACTGGTCCCGCGAGCGCGAGATCTAGCGCGCCCGCCATGGCCGCCTCGGTCCAGCCTGCATTGGGTGAGGCGTGGCGGCGGTGATCGCGCCACAGCGTGGCCCACCCTCCGCCGCCGGCAAGACATACCACGACGCCGCCAAGCCGAGCCGGCAGCAGGTTCATCACATCGTCCGTGCGCGCCGCAGCCCACCCAAAGGCGCGCCAGCGCGCTTCCTTATGGCCGATCAGGCTGTCTGCCGTATTGATCGCCTTGTAGGCCCAGACGCCGGGCAGGCCGCCGATAACCAGCCAGAACAGCGGCGCGGCGATGCCGTCGCAAAAGCTTTCGGCCAGACTTTCGATTGCAGCTCGTGCCACACCCGCGCGATCAAGGGTGTCGGTATCACGCCCGACGATCATGGAGACGGCATGGCGCGCACTTTCGAGATCATTCTGCTCCAGTGCGACTGCGATGGGAAGAACATGATCGTAGAGGCTGCGTTGGGCCAGAGCGGGCCAGGCCAGTGCTGCGGCACCAAGCCACCAGCATGAGCCCAGCAGGTGCCGGGCGAGCGCGGTAAGGCCAAGTCCAGCCCCGATTGTCAGCACCAGCAGTATCAGAACGGTCATGACGCCGAGCGTCTTGCGTATGCCGTCTGAGTGAGTTGGCCGGTTCCATGCGCCTTCGCAGGCATTGATGATCCGGGCAAACAGGCCGACCGGATGTCCGACACGGCGATACAGCGCGCCAGGCCAGCCAATGGCAGCATCCAGCACCAGGGCCATGAGCGCGAACGGTTCAGCCATGGTCTTCGAGCACGGCACAGAGACGCTCCATCGCCTCGTCGTTGGCGGGCAGGCCAAAGCGTAACCAATCCGGTTTATCGGCGAAGGGGCGGCTGAGGATCGCAGCCCGGGCAAGACGTTCAAACAGGTGTGACGCGTCCGGCGTCGTTATCAGCCGGAAGAGTGGGCATGCGCCGCTTGCCAACAAACCGAACGAGGCCAAGCGCTGATCGAAGCTGGTGGCCTCGGCGATGAGGCGCTCCCGCATCGCGTCCTGCCAGGCGATATCCTGATAGGCGCGGGTGCCGATGGCGATCGCAGCCGCCGAGACCGGCCAGGCACCTAGCTGCTTACGCAGACTCGCCAGGATCGGACGAGGGCCCAGCACAAAACCGAGCCGCAATCCGGCGAGGCCAAAGAATTTCCCGAAGGACCGAAAGATCAGGAGTCTGTGCCGATCATCAACTTGGTCGGCGAAACTGTGGTCGGGGTGGCAGTCTGCAAAGGCTTCGTCGATTACCAGCCACCCTTTCCGACCACGCCGCACCAGAAGATCGCTCAAGGCTTCCCGAGAAAGCAGGACGCCATCCGGGTTGTTGGGGTTGGCAAGGATCAGGCTTGATCCATCGGCCAGCGCCAGATTGCCAAGCGTTACGGGATGGCTGGAGGCCGCCATCTCGCCGTGGGTGCGATAGGATGGAACGGCGTGGCAGACGTCATCGCCCAGCACCCTGCCGGCGAGGCGAAGGCCAACTTCGGTGCCTGGCACCGCGCAGACATGATCGGCATGACACCCGAAGCTGGCGGCGGCCGCTTGCTCCAGCGCGCGCAGGGCCATTTCGTCTGGCAGGGCACGCCAATCGATCTCCACCGCCCCTGCACCGTGCCAGACATGCGGATTGATCCCGGTGGAAAAATCGATCCAACCACGCGCATCGTCGCCGAAATGCGCGCGGGCCGCAGAGAGGCCGCCGCCGTGCCATGTCCAGCGATCGCGGGTCATGCGGCCGCCATCACGACAAGCGCCAGCAGCAGCGCCGCCTCGATCAGTTCAATTCCGGCGCCGTGTCCATCGCCCGAGATGCCGCCAATAGCGCGCTTGATCCACAGGCCCCATAGTGCCGCAGCAGGAACCGCAATGAGCAATGCAGGAAACGCCACCGTGGTGGCGAGAAGTACTGCGGCCCACAGCGCCAGATCGATCGGCCTGATCGCGCCCCGAAAGCGCGCACCAAGGCCATCGTGCAACGGCGATAGCAACAAGGTCCATGCCAGCGGCGCGATGCGCGCGGCGACCGGCACCCAGATCAGTGCCAGAAACTGGCTGTGCTCGATCATGCCATGCAGCAGCACGAGCTTGGTCAGCAGTTGCATGGTGATGGCCGTTACGCCGAAGCTGCCGACATGCGGATCTGCCAGGACGGCCAGGAGCCGCTCGCGGTCCTTGTGGGCCGCGCCGCTGGCATCGGCCATATCTCCCAGACCGTCCAGGTGAAGGGCTCCGGTGACGAGAACCCAGGCGATCAAGGCGGCAAGGGCTCCGGTCCAGGGATCGGTCCTTGCTCCAACCCAGGCGGCCCCGGCAACGATAAGGCCAATCACCAGCCCAGCAGCTGGAAACCAGCGCATGGACTGGGCGAATTCCTCGGCAGAAACCGTGAGCCGGGGTGTCGGCAAACGGGTGAGGAACTGGAGTGCGATGAGGAAGCCTTTCATGCGATCGGGCGCTTCATGTCCAAAGGCCCGCGATCTGGGCTGAGCGCGGCGTTCCCGGCCAGACCCGCAGGCTGATCAGCGCGGCATAGGGAAGGTCAAACGCCCAGACCTGCCGCTGTCCGAAGCCGAACAGGCTGGCCAGCGCAGCCCGGATTGCTCCGCCATGCGTTACGACCAGCGTGTCTTGCGGCGGGATTGCGGCCAAGGCCGCTTCCACGCGCGAAACCAGAGCAGACCAGCGCTCACCACCGGGTGGCGGATTGGCGTCCGGGTCGTCCCAGAACGCGCTGATCGCGGCACTGTCGACCTTAGCGGGTGCCAGACCGTCCCAGTCGCCGAAGTCCAGTTCGCGCCACCGTGAGTCGAGGATCGGGTGCAGCCCTCTTGGATCGGCGATAGCTCTTGCTGCCTCTGCCGAGCGCTGGAGATCGGAACATACAATCGACTGGAACGACAGTTCCTCGACCTGTGCCACGCATGATGCGACGCCCTCGGGCGTCGTAGGCGCATCGGTCCTTCCGAGAAGCAGACCGGGGTGGATGGGCTCGCCATGCCGCATGAGGTGCAGGAAAAACTCGCTCATACGCCAGCAGCCACGCCAGCTTCGGCAAAAGTGGCCATCTGGTTGTGTGCGGCGAGAGCTGAACGCACGATCTGGGCCGCGACCGCAGCGCCGCTCCCTTCGCCCAGGCGCATGCCCAGAGTGAGGAGCGGTGCGAGACCGAACCGCTCGAGCAACCGTTTGTGACCAGGTTCGGCCGAACAATGCCCTGCCAGGCAATGGTCGACAATTGCAGGTTCGGCGGCAAAGATCGGCGCGATGGCAGCGCAGCAGATGAAGCCATCCAGGAGCACCGGCACCCGAAGTTGCCTTGCACGGACAATTGCACCTGCCATTGCGGCTATTTCCCTCCCGCCCAGACGCCGCAGGGTTTCGAAAGGCGTTGACGGTGCAACCTGATGGAAGACGAGTGCCGCTTCGATTACACCGATCTTGCGCGCCACGCCCGCCGGATCGAGCCCCGTTCCCGGGCCGACCCATTCGCCTGCACCGCCTCCCAGCGCCTTTGCACAGAGGGCTGCAGCGGCCGTGGTGTTGCCGATGCCCATCTCGCCAGGGACAAGGAGATCAAGGCCGGCTTCGACCATGGCGGCCCCGGAAGACAGCGCGGCAAGGCATTCGCTTTCGGTCATGGCCGGGGCTGAGGTGAAATCGGCGGTTGGCCGGTCAAGCTCCAGCGCCAGCACCTGAAGATCGAGCCCGGCAGCGGCACACAGCGCGTTGATGGCAGCGCCACCTGCTTCAAAATTGGCCACCATCTGGTGGGTGACTTCGGGAGGAAAGGCGCTCACGCCCCGTGCCGTGACGCCATGATTGCCCGCAAACACGACTGCACGCCCCCGTTCCAGCCGGGGTCTTTCGTGGCCTTGCCAACCGGCCATGAAGATCGCGATCTCTTCCAGCCGTCCCAGGGATCCTGGCGGCTTGGTCAGTTGCGACTGCCGGTTGCGCGCGCTGGCCATTGCTGTTTCATCTGGCGCAGGCATATCGGCAATGGCAGCATCAAAGGCATCGACGGAAGAAAACGTGCTCATTGCGCGACAAAGCCCGGCGGCGGTGTGCGGGTGATGAAGTGGCCTTTGACGCCCTGCGGCCAGTCCTTGAACGGAACCCGGCCATGTTCGCTTTGCGCATAATGGACGGCATAATCGAGGATGGCAGCGGCGGCATCTTCATCGGGAGTGAAGCGGCCCAGAACATACCCGACTTTGCCTGGCGCACGAAGATGGACCGTGCAGAATTCGCTGCAGGCGAACAAGCAGGGCATTTCCTGCACCGCGATACCGGAATAGCGTTCATCGCGTGCCTGCACGGCGCGCAGGGCCTCGACCATACGCGCGCCACCACGCACACCGGCGTCATCCTCCTTTGCGGTGCTGCTGTGTCGGCAGGTGTTGCATGCTACTACGGCAGGGCCGTCCTCGACGGGGATCAACATAATTTCTTGCTCCATAGATTGGGGGTCATCGGTCGAACACTCGGTTGGTCACAGGTTCCCGGGCTTGCCAGCCCCGCCGCTCCAATTCGGGTGTCTGGGACGGGTCCTGGGGGTATCCGAAGCACAGCAGTGCAATCAGCGACCAGTCGGCGGGTACGTCCAGCAAGGCGCGGATGACACCGGGCTCGAGGATCGATACCCATCCGACGCCAATGCCGCGGAGCCTTGCCGCCAGCCAGAGTGTGTGGATCGCCAGCACGCATGAATAGCGCAACATCTCCGGCATACTGACAATGCCAAGTCCATGGCCTGCTTTGGGCTGCTCATCACAGAACACCACGATCAGTTCCGGGGCTTCGCGAAGGCCATGCAGCTTGAGCGAACGATACAGTTCCTGCCGGGCTTGGCAGGCATATTGCTGCGCTGCTTGTGCGTTCTGTGCATCGACATGGTCGGCCAGCGCCTGACGAAGGGTGGATGAACGCACGCGCACGAACCGCCAGGGCTGCGCATTCCCGACCGAAGGCGCGAGGGAGGCACACTCCAGCAGCGCACACATCTCCTCTTCCGCGACAGCACGGGCTTCGAAGTGCCGCACATCGCGTCGCCAGCGCAGCAGCTGCGCAAATCGAGCCGCGAACTCGGCATCGAACTGGGGCGGCAGATCGCTCAGAACTCGATCCCTGCCTGCGCCTTCACGCCCGAGCGGAAAGGGTGCTTGATCATGGTCATCTCGGTGACGAGATCGGCCGCCTCGATCAGTGCATCGGGCGCATTGCGTCCGGTGACGATGACATGTTTCATCTCGGGTTTCGCGGCAAACGCCTTAAGAACCTCATCCAAGGGCAGGTAGTCATACCGAAGGACGATGTTGAGTTCGTCGGCTACCACCATCTGGTAAGCCGGATCGGCGATCATGCGGCAGACTTCATCCCAGGCAGTACGTGCCGAAGCGATATCGCGTGTCCGGTCTTGCGTATCCCAGGTGAAACCTTCACCCATCGGCTTGAACTCGACATTTTCCGGGAAAGCGTCGAACACCGTCTTTTCGCCTGTCGCCATCGCGCCCTTGACGAACTGGACGACCCCGACCTTCATGCCATGTCCTATTGCGCGCACGACCATACCGAGTGCAGCGCTTGTCTTGCCCTTGCCCGTGCCAGTGTGAACGATCAGCAGCCCCTGCTCGCGGGTCTTGGTGGCCATCATGGTGCTACGCGCAGCCTGGATCTTGCGCATTTTCTCGGCATGGCGCGCATCTGCGCTTGCAGCTTCTTCTTCGCGGTCAGCAGGCATCGGCTCGTTCCTTTCGCATCAGGTAGACATCCATGATCCAGCCGTGGCGAGCGCGCAGTTCCGCGCGGCGCGCGGCAATCTGCGGCGCAGAATCGGCAAGTGGCCCATGCACCAGTGCTTCTTGCGACATGCCCAGATAGGCACCCCACCAGATCGTGATGCCAGCAGGATCGAGGACTTCGAAGGCGCAGCCGGAATCGAGCATGACGACGATCGTGTGCACTCCCAGCGGCCAGCCTTCCCGGCGCAACCTGCGGCCGGTGGTGATCGTGACAGGTTCGGCCAAGGCGTTCAGCGGGATGGCGTGAGCAGCCGTAAGAGCCTGAATGCTGGTGATACCGGGTTCGACGCGAACAGTTAGGTCGACCCCAGCCGTCCGGAGCCGATCGGCAATACGCAGTGTGCTGTCGTAAAGCGACGGATCGCCCCACACGAGCAGCGCGACCCGCCCACCATCAGGAAGGTGAACTGCTATCTGCTCTGCCCAAATCGCTGCAATCGCATCGTGCCAATCGTCGACGGCCTGCGTGTAGTCGCCATCCTGTCGGCGAACGGGCATGTCGAACTCGGCCATGCGGACCGGTGAGGCCAATGCGGCGCCACAGATGGAGTGGCGCAGGTCCAGGAGATCTGATTTGGCATCGCCTTTGCGGGGCAGCAGAATGAGATCGACCGCGTTGATTGTGCGTATTGCAGCACGCGTCAGGTGGTCGGGATTCCCGGTGCCTATGCCGATCAGATGGAGGTGGATCATGCCTCCTCCATCATGGGGCCGTAGATCACCAGTGCGGTTGCATCCGATCCGCCGTCGGCAAGTGACCGAGCAAGTCCGGCAATAGTGCTTCTGGTAAGTCTTTGGTCCGGTCGGCTAATGTTTTCTGCCAACAAGGCTGCAGTATCGTCCGCAAGTCCTGCCGCGACAAGCTGCGCAGCAAGCGCCGGAAATGTGCGCTTTGGCATGAAGACGACCGTTGTGGCACAAGGGTCGGCAAGCGCTGATAGATTGAGGTCTTCGGGTAAAGTGCCAGTCTTGCCATGTCCGGTTACGAACTGGACGCGTCTAGCGTGCTCGCGTCGTGTCAGTGGTATCGCGGCAGCTGCCGCTGCGGCGGTCGCCGAGCTGACGCCAGGAATGATCTCGAACGAGATTCCCGCATGGCGAAGCGCCTCAATTTCTTCTTCGAGTCGGCCGAACAAGCCAGCATCTCCCGATTTGAGCCGGATGACATGCTTCCCGGCCAGGGCATGGTCCACCAGAAGACGGCTGACTTCGGCCTGACTTGGAGATGGCCGACCGGCGCGCTTGCCTACCGCTACCAGTTCAGCGTCATCGCGCGCGCGGGCCAGGATCAGTCCCGCAGCCAGATCATCAAACAGGACCACCTGCGCTGTCTCAAGACGAGAAACGGCTTTAAGGGTCAGCAGCTCGGGATCGCCAGGGCCCGCACCCACAAATGATACGAACCCTTTCACGATGCGTTCGCGATCATGTGGAAGAAGGTTCCGGTCACGCGGCCGCGATACGAGCCTGTTTCGGCAACCGCGACGCCATCTGCATCGGTTACACATGCCAGCGCTGCGTCTGTCTGCTCGAGGATCGTCGAGTAGTGGAACTCGTGGCCGCGCAGTCTTTTGCCTTTGGCCAGTCCGGCTATCGGTGCCAGCAGTTCGGCCTGGCGATAGCCGAGATGCATCTTGCGCTGTGCATAGCTGGTAACAAGCCCCAGCAGGCCGGCCATACGATGCCGTTCTCCCGACTTGTCCACCAAGGCCTCGCCCAGAACCATGTAGCCGCCGCATTCGCCGTGGACCGGGCGGGTCTTGGCGTGATGGCGCAGGCCGGTCAGGAAGTTCGTCGCTGCAGCGATGGTCCCTGCGTGCAATTCCGGATAGCCGCCCGGCAGCCAGACAAGATCGGCATCGCGGGCAGGGGCCTCGTTTGCCAATGGCGAGAAGGGCATGATCTCCGCGCCAGCCCGCCGCCAACCTTCGAGCACATGGGGATAGACGAAGGAAAAGGCGGGATCGCGGGCGATGGCAATCCGCTGGGCAGGGGGAAGCGGCAGTTGGCCGGGGGCCGGAGGCGGGGCGCTGTTGCTGCTGGCGGCATGGCGGATGGCATTCAGATCGACATTTGCACGCAGAAATGCGGCATAGTCCGATATCGCCCGCTCGAGATCGGGATGCTCGACAGCCTGGACCAGACCGAGATGGCGTTCTGGCAGGGTGAGATCGCCGCGCCGGGGCAGGGCACCCAGCACAGGCATGCCTATCGCTTCCATCCCCCGGCGCACCAGCCGTTCATGGCGGGGACTGGCCACCCGGTTCAGGATCACGCCTGCAAACGGCAGCGTGTCATCCAGATGCTTGAAACCGAGCGCCGTTGCAGCGGCGGATTGGGCTTGTCCGGACACGTCCAGCACCAGCACAACCGGCCAGCCCATTGTCCGTGCAATGTCCGCACTGGCGCCATTGCCAACGGCACCCCGGCTCGCGACACCATCGAAAAGGCCCATCGAAGCCTCGGCAAGCACCATGTCCGCGCCAACAGCCTCTCCCGCGATTGCAGCGATCAGCTCGCCATTCATGGCCCAAGTATCGAGGTTGAACGACGCACGGCCGCAGGCGGCGCGGTGAAAGGCGGGATCGATATAGTCGGGACCGCTCTTGAAGGGCTGGACCACCGCGCCGTCTTCAACCAGCGCTCGCAGCAGGCCCAGCATGACCGTAGTCTTGCCCGTTCCCGATGCCGGAGCGGCGATCATCAGGCCTGAAACGCTCATTCCCCGGCTCCTGCAAAGCGCGAGCTCGCATCCTGTGGGCGGAAGCGCCGGTCGTAGCCGTGGGCGTAGAGGCTGCTTTGTGCGAAGTCCTCCGCCCCCAGCACCCGTCCGACAAGGATCAGCGCGGTTCGTTCCATGCTGCCGGCGATGGCTGTTTCGACGGTGTCGAGGGTGGCCCGGACGATCCGCTGGTCGGGCCAGCTGGCGCGCCAGACGACCGCAACGGGGCAATCCGCGCCATAGGCGGGAGCAAGATCGGCCACGACCCGCGCGAGGTTGTGGATCGATAGATGGATAGCCAGAGTCGCGCCCGTCACAGCGAAATTGGCGAGGCTCTCGCTCTGCGGCATCGCGCTGGCCCGCCCTGGCGTGCGCGTGAGTACCAGCGACTGGCCGAGCTCGGGCAAGGTCAGTTCGGCTTCCAGAGCCGCCGCTGCCGCCGAGAAGGCGGGAACACCCGGCGTGACCGTAAACGGAATGTCCAGTGCGCGCAGGCGGCGCAATTGTTCGCCCATTGCCGACCAGACGGACAGGTCGCCCGAATGGAGGCGGGCAACATCGCACCCTGCGGCGTCAGCCTCCGCTATCTCGGCGATGATCTCGTCCAGCGTCATGGGCGCGGTGTTGACGATGCGGGCACCGGGCGGACAGTGATCGAGTACAGCCACGGGAACCAGCGAACCGGCATAGAGGCAGACCGGGCTGGCGGCGATCAGGTCGCGCCCTCGCAGGGTCAAAAGATCGGGTGCGCCGGGGCCGGCGCCGATGAAGTGGACGGTCATGGCTGTGATCCTTCGGCAATGGCGCAGCTGGCCATGCGATCGGGCGAGATGTGGCGCGTGCGCAAAAGGCGGGCGCCCGGACCAGCGGCGACCAGCGCGCAGGCTTCTGCGACACTGCCGGTCGCGCGTGCCTTCAGGCTGGCGGCAGAGCTGGTGGGCGTAGGCGTGGTGGACAGGGACGCCGATGGGATGCCGGTCATCGGCAGTCCCAGTGCCTCTGCAAGCGGTACCAACGCAGACGTCTTGTCGATGGCGGTCGCCAAATGGGTTATAGGGGGCAGCCCGTCCTGCGCCAGTTCCAGCGCCGCCCGCAGCGAAGCGAGGCCTGCGCCGCGCCGAAAGCCGAAGCCAGCCACGATCATAGCGTGACGCTCCACTGTACCACGGGATAGCGCCCCTTCCAGCCATGCCGCTGGCCAAGGGGCACGGCATCGGCCAGTTCGATCCGCAGCAGACTGCCGCCCTTTGCGCCATGCCAACGGGTAAGAGCGGCTTCAGATTCAAGGCTCACGGCGTTCGCCACCAGCCGCGTTCCATCAGGCAGCCGGGCCCAGAGGGCATCGAGCAGCGGGTCGGACAAGCCGCCACCGATGAACACAGCATGCGGATGGGGGCCTTCCGGCAGGCCTTCGGGCATCCGGGCATTGATCACATCCAACCGGTCTACACCCAGAGCCTTGGCGTTTGCGCGGGCGCGGCCGGCCCGTAGCGGATCGGCTTCGAACGCGGTCGCCCGGTTGGCGGGATGAGCCAGCAGCCATTCGATCGCGATTGACCCAGAACCCGTGCCGATATCCCAGAGCCATTCACCGGCACGCGGGGCGAGGGCCGAGAGGGTCAGGGCGCGCACCGGGGCCTTGGTGATCTGTCCGTCGTGATCGAACCACGCATCCGGTCTGCCGGATGTGACGGGCAGGACATTGCCTGAACCGGCGAACGCGATGCCCACGGCAACGGGATGGGCAATGTCTGCGAACGGCAGGGCTTGCGCGGTCGTCACGCGGAGGCGTTCATGGGGGCCGCCCAGCGCTTCCATCACATGAAGCGTCGATGGGCCGAAGCCCTTGCTGGTCAGATATTGCGCCGCCGTGGCAACGGCATCGCCATCGCGCAGCAGGACAATGGCGCGCTGGGCGGGTGCGATATGGGGGCACAAGCGGTCCAGCGGCGCTGCGTGCAGGCCGAGGCAGGCCGTTTCCTCGATCGGCCAGCCCAGCCGGGCGGCAGCAAGGCTGAAGGTCGATGGCGCGGGGTGCGCAACCCATTCCGCCGGACCGAGATGGCGCGCAAGGCTTGCGCCTGCGCCGAACCAGAACGGATCGCCCGATGACAGCATGACCACCCGCCGCCCGCGATGCGCCAGCAGTTCGGCTATGCCGTCGGCAAAGGGAACTGGCCATTTGAAGACCGCGCAGGTAAGCGCGGGAAGCAGCGCTAGATGGCGCGCCGATCCCATGACCAGTTCGGCCCTGGCCAGCGCGGCCCGGCCCGCTGAGCACAGGCCGTCCACGCCGTCTTCACCGATGCCGATGATCGTCAACCATGCGCGAGGGTCCATGTCAGCCATGCCGAATGTTCTCCTGCTTGGCGGAACAACCGAAGCGAGCGCACTGGCGCGCCTGCTTGCGGCAGCGCAGGTTGCGACGACACTCAGCTACGCGGGCAGGACCGACAACCCGCGGCCACAGCCGGTGCCGATCCGCGTCGGCGGCTTTGGTGGGGTGGCGGGGCTTGTGGCCTATCTCCAAGACCATCGCATCACGCATCTGGTCGATGCGACGCATCCCTTTGCCGCGACTATGAGCGCACATGCCATAAAGGCCGCGCGGATTGCCGGGATTGCCCATATCGCCTTGACCAGACCCGCATGGGAGGCCGGGTCGGGCGATCGCTGGACATGCGTGAGAGACACTGCCGCTGCGGTGGCCAAACTTGCGGGCACGCCGCGCCGCATCCTGCTCGCGCTGGGCCGAATGCATGTGGAAGCCTTTGCCGCACAGCCGCAGCATCACTACCTGCTGCGCTTTGTTGACCCTCCGGCTGCGCCCCCAGGCCTGCCCTCCCACGACCTTGTCATCGATCGCGGGCCGTTTACGGCTGAAGGTGATCGGCTGCTGATGCAGTCTCACATGATCGACCTTGTTGTGTGCAAGAACGCCGGTGGCACGGGCGCCGAGGCAAAGCTTGTCGCTGCGCGCCAGCTCAAGCTTCCGGTCGTGATGATCGACCGCCCGGTGATCGGTGACCGGATCGAGGTCTGTCGCGCAGAAGATGTGCTGGAATGGCTTGGTCATGAGGCCACTTCCGCAACGGACCGGGGCGTATAGAGGATAGGGCCTGCCGCACGTTCGATGATCCGCGTCCGGCTTGATCCCACGATCACCGTGGTGCGCATGTCGGCCATTTCATCGTGCGCCTTGCCCAGCGGCACGATGCGCAGATCTTCCTGCGGCGTTGTGACGGCGCGGGCAAACAGCATCGGGCGATCATCGCCGCACAGCTCCTTCAATAAGGCCAGCGCACGGGCGAAGCCTTCGGGACGTGCCTTCGAGCGGGGGTTGTAAAGCGCCAAGGCAAAGTCCGCCTCCACGGCCAGCCGCAGCCGCTTTTCGATCATGGCCCAGGGTTTCAGGTTGTCGGAAAGATTGATCGCGCAAAAATCGTGACCCAGCGGTGCCCCGGCCCGTGCACTGGCGGCCAGCATGGCGGTGATGCCCGGCAGCACCCTGATATCCAGCGTCCGCCAGCGGGAAGGACCTGCCTCAAGCGCTTCGAATACCGCCGAGGCCATCGCGAACACCCCCGGATCACCTGACGATACGACAACGACCCTGCGGCCCTGCGCCGCAAGATCGAGCGCCAGAGCGGCGCGGTCGAGCTCCACCCGGTTGTCCGAGGGGTGAAGCGTCAGGCCTTCGCGTGCAGCTATCCGGGCGACATAGGGAATGTACCCGATCACGTCCGTAGCCCCGGCCAGCGCGGCGGTGACTTCGGGTGTGACGAGTGCCTCGTCTCCTGGTCCCAGACCGGCGATTGCTAGCCAACCCTTGTCCTTTTCCCCGGTCATGGTCGCCTCCCCTGACCATGGATCAGCAGGATCGAGAAATAGGGGGTCACCGCCTCAGCCTCGGCCAGCATGGTGACGCGCTGTCCGGGCATCGCTGCGTGTTCGACCAGCCATGCCGCATCCATGCGCCCGGCGGCTGCCACGGCGCGGCGAAGCTTGGGCAGGTTCCGACCGATCTTCATCACCACCAGCGCGTCAGTCTCGCGGATCCGGCGGGCAAGCTCGGCTTCCGGCAGCGTGGCCATGACCACGGTCATCACATCATCGCCCCAGGTGATCGGCAGGTCCGTCGCGGTCCAGGCGCCAGACATGCCCGTGATGCCAGGGACGACTTCCACCGGTATGCGGCCTGAAAGGCGGGCATGGAGGTGCATGAAGGAGCCGTAGAAGAACGGGTCGCCCTCACACAGCACGACGACGTCCTCACCCTGCTGCGAAATCGCTGCAAGCCGCTCCGAACAGTGCGTGTAGAACGCCGACAGGCAGGCATTGTAGCGAGGATCGGATACCGGGATTTCGGTGGTTACCGGATATTCCATCGGAAACTCGATCACGTCAGCGCGGAGCATCCCTTCCACGATGCGCCTTGCCTGGCCGGGCCGCCCAGCCTTGCGGAAATAGGCGACGTGGTGCGCCGTGCGTACAAGCCGGTCGGCGCGCACGCTCAGCAGGTCTGCCGCACCCGGACCAAGCCCGACACCGTGAATGGTGCCGATGTTCGTGCCGGCGTTCATTCGGCCGTACTCGCCAGCGCGTTGATGGCCGCCACGGTGATGGCACTGCCGCCAAGGCGGCCCTCGACGACGCAGCAGGGTGCAGGAGGAGCGGCCCAGAGGGCAGCCTTGGATTCAGCTGCTCCCACGAAGCCCACCGGACAGCCGATGATCGCCGCAGGGCGTGGGCAGGCGGGGTCTTCCAGCATGTTCAGCAGATGAAACAGCGCGGTTGGTGCATTGCCGATCGCCACGACCGCACCCGCCAGAATGGGCCGCCACAGTTCCAGCGCGGCAGCGGATCGGGTGTTGCCGATCTTGCGTGCAAGGTCAGGCACCGCAGGATCTTGCAGCGTGCAGATGATTGCGTTGCTCCCGGGAAGCCGGGCGCGGGTGATCCCTTCAGACACCATCCGCGCATCGCACAGTATCGGCGCGCCGCCGGCCAGCGCAGCGCGTGCCGCATCGGCAAATCCCGACGAGAACCGGATATGCGCTGCAAGTCCGACCATCCCGGCCGCATGGATCATCCGCACTGCCACCTGCTCTTCGCCTGGCGCGAAAGGGGAGAGATCGGCTTCGGCGCGGATCGTGGCAAACGACTGGCGATAGATCGCTGCCCCGTCGGTTTCATAGACATGGGGCATCAGACGGCTCCAAAATGCGCGAGGATTTCGCTGGCGCTCAAGCCGGAGCGGGACGGAGGCGATCCGGCTTTGCCAGCAAGGACCAGATCGAACCTGCCGTTGCGTCCGGTCAGCGTGACATCGGCCACCTGCGAGCAGGCGCAGCCTTTGGCACAACCCGAAACGTGCAGCCGTCCCGAGACATAGGGCGCAAGTCGGCGCGCAAGCGCACGGGTTTCAACCGTCGCCTGTGCGCACAATGGTGCGCCCGGGCAGGCTTCCACATGGGGCAGCGGATCAGGTTTAGCGCCGGTGGACGGGTGGGTCCGGGCAGCCGCCGCCCCCTCGATCAACAGCCGCCGCCACGGTGTTGTTCGCAGTCCAGAAGCAGAACCGGATTCGAGCAGGATGGCGAGCTCCGAAGCCTCTATCAGCCCGAACGCCAGCGCGATCGATGGATGATGTCCGGTGCCAAGCACATGGCCCGGTTCAGCCATTGCAGGCGCGATCGCACCTTTTGCCCATGCGGGAAGTTCCGCATCCCAACGGGCCATGCGCCCGGCTGCGGCGGCGCCGCTCGCGGCGAACCAGTGAGCGAGAGCGATCAGGGCGTCCGCTTCCGTGCCTGGAGACAGGCTTGATCCGGTGAGGCAACCATCGGCGCGAAGGATGAGGCTGCCGTCCGTGCCGCGTTCGACACGGAAATCGCCGGATGCGCCGGTCAGCACAGCGGCAGGGCCGGCATCGATGACGAACCCGACCTTGCCGGGAAGATCGGGCCATTCGCCTATCCGGGCCAGCAGGGCGTTGGCGATGCGGTGGGTGTCGTCGTTCTCCTGCCAGTCGGGCGCGACAAGGACGTTGCGCCGCGCTTCGAGTGCAGGCTCGGGCTGCACTAATTCCAGCGCAATCAGCCTTTGGATCAGCAAGGGCCAGCGATCTTGGGCAACGCCGCGAATCTGCAGATTGGCGCGCCGCGTCAGGTCGATCAGCCCGCTGCCGCAGGTGGCGGCCGCATCGCAAAGGGCCAGCGCCTGCTCCCGTGTCAGCCGCCCGAGCCGGGGTTTGACCCGCACCAGTAGGCCGTCGCCGGATATCATCGGGTGCCATGCGTCCGGGCACCAGCCCTTGACGGCAAATCCGGTCATGGTGCCTCCCGCAGGCTGGCCAGGATGGAATTTCGCCGGGTGCGCCAGAGGCCCGCGGCATGCAGCGCGGCAAAGCGCGCTTCCATCGCCGCCAGTGCATCGGGATTTTCGCGTTCGAGGAAGGCGCGAACTTCGGACTGGCCGAGCGTTGCCTCGTGATAAAGGTCGATCAGCTGCGGCGGCACGCTGCCGGAAAGATGTGCGAAAGCGCCAAGATGGTCCAGCGTCGCGGCCAGTTCCGCGCCCCCACGAAAGCCGTGGCGCATCATTCCTGCGATCCAGCCTGGATTGGCGGCTCGGGCACGGACCACGCGGGCAATTTCTTCGGTCAGCGTGCGGGCCGCCGGGTTGTTCGGGTCCCGATTGTCGAGATGATAGAGTGCGGCCTTGCCTCCGACAATCGCCTGGGCTGCGGCAAAGCCTGCCTCGTGCCCGGCATAGTCCGCGGCCAGCAAGAGGTCGGTTTCAGGCAGGTCCTGCAGGTGGACGAAGGCGTCCGCGCTGGCCACTCGCAGACGGATGCCATCGGGGTCAGCCTCGCTTCCCGTGCTGGAATCGGAAACGCTATCCAGCGCGTGGTCGGAGGCTGCCAGCCATGCTTCGCCCGCCGCACGCCGGGCATCATCGGTATAGGTTTCGGCCGCGTCTCCGATCCCGAGTCCATACCGGCCCGGACGCGGACCATAGACGCGCGGCGCTGGGGCCAAGGCAACGAAAGGGTTCCAGTCGGCGGGTTCGTCCCTGGTGCACAGCGCCCGGACGGCCTGACCGAACAAGGCGGGCAGGGTGGGAAAGGCATCACGAAACAGGCCCGAAACGCGCAGCGTTACATCGAGGCGAGGGCGGTCGAGCATGGCGAGTGGGAGAATCTCAACCCCCGTCACGCGCTCTGAAGCCATGTCCCACATCGGCTTTGCCCCCAGAAGGTGCAGCGCCATCGCAAACTCTTCACCAGCCGTGCGCATGGTGGCCGAACCCCACAGATCCACCACAAGGCCACGCGGGTAGTCGCCGTGATCCTGCAGATGGCGGCGGAGCAGCTCCTCGGCGAGCACGACGCCCTGTGCATGCGCTGCGCGCGAAGGTACTGCGCGCGGATCGATCGTGTAGAGGTTGCGTCCCGTCGGCAGCACATCGGTTCGTCCGCGATGGGGCGAGCCAGATGGTCCGGGAGCGATCCATCGGCCGTCCAGCCCAGCCAGAAGCCCGTTCCGCTCTGCCGCGCCCTGTTCACCGCGGCCGAAAACGTGGAGACCGTCACCGAACTGGCTGGCTTTCACATCGCAGACGAAGCGATCGATCCGGGTGATCGCTTCGACCAGAGTGGTGGCGGTATCAAGGCCGAGCTCTGCCTCCAGCCCCAGCGCGGCAGCTTCCTCGCGGATGGATTTCTGCAGACGGTCCCGGCGGGCAGGGTCCAGCCCGTCGGCATTGGAGAATTCGTCCAGCAAAGCCTCGATCCGGCCCAGCCCGGCGCCGCTTCCGGTCGGGACGAGCGGCGGCGGCACATGGCCGATGGTGACAGCACCGATGCGGCGCTTGGCCTGCGCTGCCTCGCCCGGATCGTTGACGATGAAGGGATAGATGACCGGCATCGCTTGTGTCAGCGCTTCGGGCCAGCAAGCGTCAGACAGCGCTACAGCCTTCCCCGGCAGCCATTCCAGCGTACCATGCGCGCCAACATGGACCAGCGCATCCGTACCCTGCTGGCCCAGCCACAGGTAGAAGGCGACATAGGCGTGCCGCGGGCAGCGCGAGAGGTCGTGATAGTCTGCATCGCGACTGATAGGCTCGCCCCGCTCGGGCTGAAGCGCCACCAGCACCTGGCCGAGCGTGAGCGCCGGGAAGCGAAATGCCCCATCGACAGCCAGCGGATCGTCTTCCGGCTCTCCCCATGCCGAGGCAAGGTCCTGCCGCAGCGTCTCGGGCAGGGCGGACATGGCAGTGCGATAGGCATTCAAAGGCCAGACCAGATGCTCGGTCGCCAGCTGCCTGGCAAGATCGGTGGGGCGGCTGACCTTGTACCCGGCCTCTGCCAGATCGGCGACAATCGCATCGACTGAGGCCAGCGCGTCAAGACCCACGGCGTGCGCCATCTGGTAGGCCTTGCCGGGGTAGGTCGACAGGATCAGGGCGACGCGGCGTTCGCATGCCGGCTTGCGGGCCAGCCCGATCCAGCGCGCCACGCGGTCGGCGACCGCTGCGATCCGGTTGTCATCGCCGCGGTGCGAATAGGGAGCGAAGCCGAGTGCCGGATCGCGTTCGCCCGCTTCCTTGAAGCTCGACACGCCTGCAAAGATGCGCCCGTCAATCTCGGGGAGTACGACATGCATGGCAAGGTCAGCCGGCGAGAGGCCACGCGATGTGCGCGCCCATCCTGCGCGCGGTGCGGTGGCAAGCGCGATCTGGAAGACCGGAACGCCCCCCCCGTCGAGCGGCGTTCCGCCATCCTCGCCCCGCGCTGAAAAAGCCGTGGCATTGACGATGGCTGCAGGCGCCAGCGAACGCACCCAGCGATCCACCTGTGCCCTGACCTCAGGGGGCTTGAGCGAGGGGACGAAGATCGAGAGCGCGTCAAAGCCGCGTTGTTCAAGCGCGGAATGAAGCGCGGCGATCGGGTGCAGGTCGTGTGCGGCGAGGTACGCACGGTAGAAGACGATCAGGATCAGCGGCCGATCCGCATTGGGCCTGAAGCTGGCAGGATCGATGATCCCGCAGGAGGGGTGCCATCCGCCAGTTGCCGGCAAAGCCGTGCATTGCGTCACAGTGCTGACGCCAAGCCCTGCGGCGTGCGCGAGAGCGGCCAGGGCCGCGCGCGCCGCTGCCGCGCCGCCCTCGTCACACAACTGGCAAAGCTTGGCCAGCGTGGCGGCAGGAAGCGTGGAGACACTGTCGAGGTGCCAATCCGGCCGACCATCGGCAGGCAGGACAGCAAGCGCAATCCCGCGCGATCGGGCGAGGGTCTCGACCTGTTGAAGGCCGTAGCTCCAATAGGGCGTGCCGCCGATCAGCCGGATCAGCACGGCCTTTGCCCCGGCCAATGTCTTTTCGATATAGGTGTCGACCGACAAAGGGTGGATCAGCGCGGCAAGATTGGCGAGCCGCAACGAAGGAAATGCCGGATCCGCCGCTTGCGCCTGGCGCCAGCCTTCCGCGAACGCACCAAGATCGCTGTCCGAGAAGGACAGGACGACAAGATCCGCAGGCTCCTGCCCCAGATCCTGTGGGATGGCCGTTTCCTCCATCCCATGCGTTTCGCGAAAGATGACGTGCACGGCCTAGCTTAGCCTGCCAGCACCGCGCGAATGGCAGGCTCGTCGATATCGTCATGCTCGGCGATGGCGACCAGGGTGGTCTGGCGCCGCTCATCGGGGCGCCATGGGCGGTCGTACTGGTGACGAACCCTCGACCCGACGGCCTGCACCAAGAGGCGCAAGGGCTTGCCAGTCACGGCAGCGTAGCCTTTTACCCGCAGGATGCGATGGTCGCGGGCGAGCGTTTCGATACGCGCCACCAAATCGGCGGGATCGGCAATCTCGCCGAGCGCGATGACGGTGCTGTCGAAATCGTCGTGCTCGTGATCATCCTCATTGTCGTGATGCGAGGGCCGGGCAGCGATATCGTCTTCGGCGGCAGCTCCAAGTCCAAGGATCACGCGAGGGTCGACAATCCCTTCGGCTATCTCGATCACAGGCACGGGGCGGGGTGCTTCGGCCGCAATGGCTGCCCTTGCGGCAGCGACTCCGTCAGGTCCGGCCAGATCAACCTTGGTCAGCAAAACGAGATCGGCGCAGGCAAGCTGGTCCTCGAAGACTTCGGACAGCGGGGTTTCGTGGTCGATCCCCGGGTCTGCGGCGCGCTGGGCCTCCAGCGCTGCAAGATCGGGGGCAAACCGTCCGGCAGCAACCGCTTCGGCATCGGCCAGCGCAAGGACGCCATCCACCGTGATGCGACTGCGGATTGCCGGCCAGTCGAAGGCCTTGAGCAAGGGCTTGGGCAGGGCCAGCCCTGATGTCTCGATCAGGATATGGTCAGGGCGCGGATCAAGCGCGAGCAGGCGCTCTACGGTGGGAATGAAATCGTCCGCCACGGTGCAGCAGATGCAGCCGTTGGCCAGTTCGACGATGTTTTCCGCCGGGCAATCGGGAATGGCGCAGGATTGTAGGATGTCCCCATCCACCCCCAGAGTACCGAATTCATTGACGACCACAGCCAATCGGCGTCCGCCAGCGTTGCGGATCAGGTGGCTGATCAGCGTGGTCTTACCGGCACCCAGAAAGCCGGTGATGATCGTGACGGGTACCTTTGACAGGTCCGACATGGCAGTTCCTCCGCGCGCCAGAGCGACACCGGGCAGGGCTTGCCGGACAGGTCCGGTCGGCGCGCGACAACGGGCTGGCGCGACAGACGCCCGAAACCACGCGGCCGTGCAGCCCCAGCCGCACAGCTTCGTCGCTCAGACGGAAGAGTACCGTGCCTTGGCCATCCCCTGGACCCGGGCAAGAGCGACCAGAGCGCCGGCAGGTCTCCTGGCTCGCGGGTCACAGCTTGATGCACGCCTTCCCAGATGCGCGTTCATGCGCGGTCCAGTGGCTTTTCCTGCACGCGCAGGAAAAATGTGCATCGCGCTATCCGCTTACAGTTGCAGGGACAGCCGCGGATTTGGGAGCTACGCTCCCGCACCGCATTCCCGATTAAGCCCCGTTGGGGGCACCGGCGCGATCATCGATGGCACGGGCAAACCCGCATCATCATTGAATATCTCTAGACCCAAACTTCGATCATGCCAATCAAAGTTCGCGCTGAAATTGCAGGCGCAACCTCACTGTTCCGTTTCATCGGTTTCAACGGGAGCGCGGTCGAACCAGACGCGCCAGGGACCCACGTGCTCGTGACCGGCAGCGGCAAGACGGCGCAGGACGATGCGGGCTTTCGTTCGGCCCCGCCGTGTGTCGGGCCAATCAAAGAATTCAGGGTTTGCGCCTTCAGCCACAGCGGTGCGGATATGTGCGTCCACGGCACGATCCTGATCAAGGCCAAAGCGTTCAAGCATAGGTGAAAAGGCGGTGTCCGTATCGGGCACGAAATCGTGCCGTTCACCCAGTGCGTTCCGCCAAGGTGAGCGAGGGTGAATGTTCAGGATCGACTGATAGCCATCCGGAATGGGGACGTTGGCGCCATGTGGCCGACCCTTCCCGATAAGCTTGGCAAGCAGATGGGTGTGCGGGCCTTCCGGCGATTTCCCATCCGGAGGCGGAATCGGTTGGAAGACTTCGATCCGTCCGGCAGGCGAGAGCATGACCCGGTGGGGCTGCGCACGCAGAACCTCGGCCATGACTGTTGGCGAAGACAGCAGGTCCTGACCTTCAAGAGCCTCGAGAGCCCCGATCAGCGCTTCGTCGTCAGTGCGGGCGCACATCCTTATGGTGCCGTTACAAACGCCCATGTCGAACAGGCGGCTCGACTGGTCTTCCCTGCGAATGGCGTCGGTATCGGCGCCCAAAGATACGACAGCCCGATCGACCGAACCAGTCAGAGGCGCGCAGAGCGCCATTGCATGACCCCAGCTTTCGCCATCAGAGGACAGGCTATCCCAGGCAAGGCATTCAAAGCTATCCGAATGCCTGATCCGCAAGGCACCGCGAGCGGTCACGATTTCGATATTGTCGCGGTCGTTTTGAACCGTGGCCGGCTCATCCTCGTCGCGAATGAATTCGCCGATCGCACCGAATGTGCCGATGCTCCAGCCATGGCCAGGGTCGCACGCGAGACGTGCCAGTTCGTCAAAGGAAATCTGGTTCATGATGATACCCCGGACTTGAGAAAGCGGACGGAAATGCCGTCCCCGTCACGAGATAACCGGACCGGAACGTCATAGAGCGAGGTGAGTAGGCTTTCGGTGACGACTTCGTGCGTCGGACCGTGTGCAAGCAATCGCCCATCGCGGATTGCGAGGATCGAGTCCGCGAAGGCCAAGGCCAGATCAAGATCGTGGATCGCCATGACAACCGTGCACCCGGCCGTGGTCCGGGCCTTGAGACGCTGGACGGCATCGATGGCATGGCGTGGATCCAGACCCGCGGTTGGTTCATCAACGATCAGAAGCGCTGGATCGCCGACAATCGCGCGGGCCAGCATTGCCCGCGCCAGTTCGCCACCCGACAATTGCGTGGCTGGCCGATCCCGCAAACCCAGCAGATCGCAGGCGAGCAGTGCATCGTCGATGGCGGGAAGCAGAGCGGACGGTATGGTGCCGAATGCTGGCAGCGCCGGAGTCAGCCCGAGCGCAACCACGCGCTCTACGGTGATCGGCCAATCAACCCCCGCACGTTGCGGCAGATAGGCACGCAACTTGGCAAGTTCCCGGCGGCCAAGGCGGTGGAGGTCCTTGCCATCGAGTTCGACCGAACCTTGCACCGGGCGTTTGAGGCCCGATGTGATGTCCAGCAAGGTGCTCTTGCCGGCGCCATTGGGGCCGATCACAGCAGTCAGATGGCCCGATGGAACACGCGCCGATATCCCGTCAAGGACCAGACGCTGCCCCCGGCGCGCCGAAACACCATGAAAGTGCAGCGCGCTCATGCGGTGCGTCTCCGGACATGAAGGACCAGCCACAGGAAGAACGGTGCCCCGATCAGGCTGATGAACACCCCGAGATTTAGCGGCATGCCCCGGAATACCAATGTGCGCGACGCGATGTCGGCGAGGGTTACCAGAACGGCTCCAACCAGCATGGCCGGGATGAGCACCTTGCCTGGACGATGGGCGACCAGAGGCCGGACAAGGTGAGGCGCAATCAGGCCTACGAAACCGATCGTTCCGGATACGGCGGTTGCGCCTCCGACGCCAAGGGCCGTACCGATCAGCGCCAGCATGCGCGTTCGTGAAACCGCAATCCCCAGGCTTTCAGCCTGCGCTTCACCCAATGCAAGAGCATCCAGAGCTCGGCCCGTCAGCAGAAGCATCGTACCCCCGGCAAGGATAAAGGGTGTGGCAAGGCGGACATGATCCCAGCTTCGATCGGCAAGCGAACCCATCAGCCAGGTCATGATCTCGTAAGCGGCATAAGGATTGGGGGAGAGGTTGAGCGCCAGACTGACGCCTGCACTGGCTATGCTGCTGACTGCTGCCCCGGCCAGGATGAGCGATAGGGTACCGCCTCCCCGCGCAAGGATGAAGGCAATGCCTGTGGTGACGAATGCACCTGTCAGACCAAACAGCGGAGCGGCAAGGGTAAAACTGGCGGCAAAGCCGAAATAGATGGCGATGACCGCACCGAGCGAGGCACCTGCCGAAACGCCCAGCAGGCCGGGGTCAGCCAGCGGGTTTCGCAACAGCCCCTGCATGACGGCACCCGAGAGGCCAAGGATGCCACCGATGGCCATCGAAAGGACAACCCGTGGCAGGCGGATCTGGGTGACGATCTGGCCAGCCAGATCCGCATGATCGAAAGCCAGCGCCTGAAACGCTTCGCGTGGTGTCAACCAGACGGAGCCAGCCAGCACCGAAGCGAAAGCGCTGGCGAGCAGACAACTGACCAGCATGGGAACAAGCCACCGGGTCATAGCGATTTCCCACCGGCAAAGGGAAGGGGAGAGCGGGCATGGAGAGCCGCTGAACGAAGTTCGTTGCGCAACTGCATCGCGGCTTCCGTCACCATCGGCGTTCCGCAAACGTAGTACGCCTGTCGGATCGTCAGCGTACGGTCACCGTCCCAGTAGCGACGGATTAGAGGGTGTCGCTCGACGTTTTCGCGAAGCCCCGGGCGGCGACCTACCCCGGCGCCTTTCACCAGCAGGGACGGAGCAGAAAGGAGCAGGATTTCGATATCCGGTTTGCCGTAGCTGCTCTTCTGCAGTGTGTTGGCAACATTGGTCGCACCGGCTGTCTTGAGCACAGTGTCATAGAGAGACCCCGTGCTTGCATTGAAGCCAGCACCATCCCACGCAGCCACTCGTAGCGGCGGGCCCGGATCGCGCGCAAGGTCGGCCAGTTGGCGGTCCATTTTTGCGATCAATTCCTCGCCGCGAGCGGGCTCTCCTACTGCCTTGGCGACCTGTCGGGTTATCTTGCGGATATCTTCGTAGGTTTCCGCATGATCGACCTCGATCATTGGAAACCCTAATCGCTTAAGCAGTCCGCGTGTTGCCGGCGTCGTAAATGCCCCGGCAATAACCAGGTCCGGCTTCTGGCGCAGGACCTCCTCCGACATTCCATGGTTGATGTCGACACGCGCAGCCTCGCGGAACATGAGGGAGCCGTCGGGATCGCGCGACAGCCAAGTGACCGACGCGATCCGCTCAGGTGGCAGCAATGCCAGGACAAGCTGATCCGTGCACTGGTTCATCGACATGACATGGACTGGCTTTGCTGCCGCCTGGCTGCGACTACCAGACGGCTCCGTGCAACCGGCCAGAGCCGGAAGCACGGAGATCATCCAAAGGAGGCAGAGCGCCTTGCGGAACATCAGAAGCGGACGCGAACGCCACCATAGCCTGCGCGGCCCGGAGTGGCGAAACTGAACACCTCTTCGTATTGCTCGTTGATGAGGTTTTCTACGCGCGCAAACAACGAAATGTTGGGGCGCAACTTGTATTCGGCATTCAGGTTAACCAGTACATATTCCCTCAGGGACACGCGCACCGGAATGAAGCTTGGATTTGTAAACGCGACATCGGTCTGACGCCCGTTGTAGCGCACTGTCAACGTACCCGAAAAGCGCTCATCCTTGCTGAACACTGTCGCGTTGAAACTGCCGATATGCTTGGGGCGACGCACCTCGACTGTGCCGTTTTCTCGCGCATGAAGCCATGTGTAGGCGGCGTCCAGCCTGATCTGGGGAATTGGACGGGCGGCAAGGGCCACCTCAATGCCATGCTGTTTCGACAAAGTTGCACGGTTTGATGGCGTCGCTATGAAGGTCGGAGCGGGGAAGGTCGTGAAAATTTCGTCCTTCAGGCGGCTATCGAAATAGGTCGCGCTTATGGTGGCCTTGCCATCGCTGAAGCTTTGCTCGATGCCGGCTTCCCACCCTTCCGACTTCTCGGGCCTCAGGTTAGGGTTGCCAATATAGCGGCCATCGGAAAATCCATAGAGCTCGAAATAGCCCGGATTCTTGACCCCCGTTCCATAGGCACCGCGAACACGGGTACCAGTCGGGAGCGAATAACTGCCTTGAACCCGCCAAGTTGTGGGGTCATCAAAGCGATCATTTTCGTCATGGCGGATCGATGCACCAAAAGAGAATGCGTCGTTGATCAGCAGTTCATACTGCCCGACAATCCCGACATTGTCGGTCGATCTTTTTCCCTGAAACGCGAAGGATGACGGTGTGGTGTTCTGGAATTCTTCGCGCTCGACGTCGATTGCGGCGGTCAGGCGATGCCGGATGGCGTCGGTGCCCAGCCGCAGGCTCGATTCGAACGAGCCTTTGTAGCGGTTACCCTTGTTGCCGTAATCGAAGCCCGCAGCGTCGAAGCCCTTGCGCTCGCTCAACGCGACTTGCCCTGTCACTGCGTTCGTCCAGCGGCCGTCGAGCCCGATCAGTTCAGCTCTCACAAGACCATAGAAGGCCTTGTTTCTGAAGAACACGCCGGGGCTGTCGACGGTGAATCCGAATAGCGGGCTCGCCGGATTGTTCTCGCTGTTGTTGGTATCGGCTTCCGTGAAGCTGTAGCGGGCAACGCCGGTCAGTTTGAAGGTTTCGGACGGCGACCAGATGAGCTTGGCCGAAAGGCCTGCGATGTCGGAGCCGACATCCCTGCTGCCATTTCGTGCCGTGGGATAGCCGCCGGTGTGATAGTAAGCGCCAGACACAGCATAATCGAGATCGCCAGACACTCCGCCAGCACGCGCGCTTCCGGTGAAGGTGTTGAAGCTGCCGCCCTCTGCGCGCAAGCTGACCCCCGGAGCCTCCTTCCCGGTCAATGTCAGATACTGGATAACGCCGCCGATCGCGTCCGAACCGTAAAGCGAGGACTGCTGCCCTCGCAGGACTTCAACGCGGGCTTCGGGATCGGCAATGAGAGTGGCGAAATCGAACTCGCCAAAATACGGGTCCGAAGCTTCTATACCGTCAATCAGAACGAGGACGTGGTTGCCCTCGGAGCCGCGAAGCCGGAGCTGGGTGAGGCCGCCAGCAGCGCCGGTGCGGCTCACGGCAACGCCCGGCACATCGCGCAGAATGTCCGAAACAATCCGGGTCTGGCGCTGCTCCAACGCTTCGCTGTCCAGTACCGTCACCGACGCACCGAGCTTGTTTACGGCCACGGCCTCACCGGACCGTGACGCCGTCACGACAATGGTTTCTCCGCTGTCATTGGTTGTAGGCTGTCCCGGGTTCGACTGCGCGAAGGCCGGGCAGCTGGCTAGCGCCAGCGCAAACGTGGATACGAGAACAGGTTTCTTCATCGGGATACCCCCTTGGTGCCGAGCAACTGCGCGACGAAAAGGGGCAACCGGATCCATCAACTCCCAAGGCGAGTCGGGAGAGCGCACGAACGGTCGGCCAGGCCAACGCGAGTGGGCACAATTCACCCGCGCAGGACTAACCCTGCGGCCCCAGCCGCAATGGTTCGTCGCTCAGACGGAGGTTACCGTGCCATGGCCATCCCCTGGACCGCAGCAAGAGCGACCAAACGCCGGCAGGTCTCCTGGCTCGCGGGTCATAGCTTGATGCACGGCCTTCCCAGGCCGCGCTTGGACAAGCGTAAGGCCCAGTGGCTGCTTCCGCCCGAAGGTGGAAGCGATGTGCATCGCGCTCGCCGCTTACAGTTGCAGGGAC
>NZ_LSIS01000059.1:0-384 GCF_001556365.1 Blastomonas sp. CCH1-A6
CTCGATCCAGGTCAGCTCGACATGGGTGAGGCCGTCGCGGGCGAGCGCGCTGAACGCGCCGCCGCCGCGCACGGCGGGGGGCTGATCGTCGATCATGGGAGGTCTCCGGGGATGAGGCTCGCGACGGGGGCGGTGCGAGGGCGGCGACCTGGCCGCTGCGCGAGCGTCGAGCCGGCGAGCAAGGCCGCGCTGTCCACAGCCGCGCGCGCCGTTAGCAAGAATCCGAAGGATTCTTTTCTATTAGCACCGTTAGAAGTGGTGCGATTCCGCGAGGATTTCTGCGGGTTTGCGAGGCCCGCGCGTTCTCGAAAGTCCGTGTCCGGCGTTCTTGATCGTCCGAATCCGGCTGTTCCCGATAGTCCGAACCTCATGGCCAGTTCTCCA
>NZ_LSIS01000060.1:0-1901 GCF_001556365.1 Blastomonas sp. CCH1-A6
CACCCAACCCTCCCCCATCGAGGGGGAGGGCAAGGGAGGTTATTGCAGCGTCACCCTGGGATCGTCGCTGTCACGCCGTCCGAAGAACTGCATCAGCTGCACCAGCAGGTCGGCGCGCGCCTTCAGGCCTTCTGCCTCGAGCAGCGCCTGCTTGGCGGCCGCATCGAACGGCGCGATCTGCGCGATGCCGTTGACCAGCGAACGGTCGTCGAGCCGCGCCACCGAATCCCAGTCGACGCTATAGCCCTGCGCATTGGCGAAGCGCTGCGATTCGCGCTCCAGGCTCGCGCGCTCGATGCTGGAAAGCGCCTGGTCGATCTCGTTTTCCTCGATCAGCTCGGCCTCGATCTGGCGGAACGGCGTGGTCACCTCCAGCTCGCGCAGCACGCGGAACCGCGCAAAGCCTTCGAGCACCAGATTGTAGCGGCCATCCTCCAGCGCCTCGACATCGATGATGCGGCCGACACAGCCCATGTCGAACAGCGGCGGAGGCTCGCCCGCCGCGCGCGGCTGGATCATGCCGATCTGCCTGTCGCGCGCCATCGCGTCGCTGACCAGCGCGCGGTAGCGCGGCTCGAAAATGTGCAGCGGCACCTGCAGTCCGGGGAACAGGATCACCCCGGTGAGCGGAAACAGGGAGATGCGCTGTGCGACCATGGCTGCCATCGCCCTCAGCCGAACAATGCGGCGGAAAGCTTGCGCCGCGTGGCGGACACCCAGGGATCTTCCAGCCCGACCGCCTCGAAGATCTGGAGCAGCCGCGCGCGCGCCGCGCCCTCGTTCCAGTCCTTGTCGGCGCGCACGATGGCGAGCAGATGCTCCGCCGCCTCGTCGCGCGATCCGGCGGCGAACAACGCAACGGCCAGGTCGAAGCGCGCGGCATGATCGTCGCCATTGGCCTCGACCGCAGCGCGCAGCCCGGCAATCTCGCTGTCATCGGCCTTGTCGGCCACCAGCGCCAGCGCCGATTTCGCGCGCTCGAGCAGCGGATCGGCCGCGATTTCGGGCGGAAGGTCGTCGAGCAGCGCCTGCGCCTCTGCGGTCTTGCCCGCTGCGGTCAGCGCACGCACCAGCCCGGCGAGCGCCGCGACGCTATCGGGCGCCATGTCGAGAATCTGCGCGAAGATGCCCGCCGCGCGCTCGCCATCGCCTTCGGCCAGCACCTCTTCACCCATATCGAGGAGCGGCGCGATATCGGGTCCCTTCGGCTCGGCATCGCCCGCCTGGATCGGCAGCTTGTCGAGCAGCTGGTCGATGATTCCCGCCAGTTGCGATTCGGTGCGCGCATTGGTGAGGTTGGCGACCGGCTGGCCCTGGAACATCGCATAGACGGTGGGGATCGACTGGATCTGGAACTGAGCCGCGATGAAGCGCTCCTCGTCGACATTGACCTTGACCAGCACCACGCCCTTGTCGGCATATTGCGCAGCGATCTTTTCCAGCACCGGCGTCAGCGCCTTGCACGGCCCGCACCATTCCGCCCAGAAATCGAGGATGACGAGCTTGGTCATCGAAGGCTCGACGACATTCTTGCGGAATGCCTCGACCGCCTTGTGCTCTTCGGTGGTCAAACCCATGCTTGCCAAGTTCCATGCTCCTGCTGTCCGGCGCGCCCGCGGTCTCGCGATAGGCCTGCAGGGAGGTGCGTCCTCCCCTGTGTCGCGCGCCCTTATCCGAAACCCCAAGATGGTGCGCAAGCCGCATATGCCAAGCCCCGCAAAAGGAATCGTCACGAATCGCAAATAGGGGCTTGCCGGACCAGAAAGCCGCTGCTAATTGCGCGCCTCACCCGCTGGACCGACACACCGGACCAGCCGCCGAGCGGGCGTAGCTCAGGGGTAGAGCACAACCTTGCCAAGGTTGGGGTCGAGGGTTCGAATCCCTTCGCCCGCTCCAGTTTT
>NZ_LSIS01000061.1:0-4775 GCF_001556365.1 Blastomonas sp. CCH1-A6
GTCCTGTCGATTATGCTTCGGGAACGAAAGGGCGGGTGCCCTTGGTGTTCCCCCCCGGTGGCAGCTGCCACCACCGGCAAGGCGCGGCCCAGGGCCGCACATTTAGCGGCTAGAGAATGGCGAGAGCGAGAACCGCAACGATTGATCCGCACAATGCGGACAAGAGCATCAGGCGTGTCGTCGCGGCATTGATCGCGATCGCAGCGCCGGCACAGGCCCATAGCAGCGCAATCGTGGGTCCAGCGCGGTAGATAAGGAAGCCGATATAGCTGTTCGGCAGGAGCCGCGGATAATCGACGATCAGGCGTGCAACGATACCGCCGCCTGCGAGAATGAGCGCGGCGATCAGCCATGCCGCGATTGCCTCGACGCGCGGCGATGCACTGTGCCTGGGCGCGGCCTGCATCGTCGTTCGCATCGCATCATTCATGCTAATCTTCCCTTATAGCCCTGACCGTCACCCGAATGGGCGGAGACGGCTTTGCTGGCTCCGTGGAGCCGCGCGGCGCAGCCGTGGGGTGGAATAGGGCAGGTTCCCGGCTCCGATCATTTGCACTTGTTCGGCAACTGGCCCCTCTCGATCGCCAGATTCCTCATCGCCTCGTAATCGACACCCCAAAGGCCTCGCCGCTCGTCGGCTGCATCTTTCATGAAACGGGCATAGGCCAGCCCTGAATGTTGCCTGTAATCAACGGCATATCCATGGCGCACCATCGTTGCCGAAACAGATGCCCCATTCGACCGAAACCGGCACGACAGGTTAGACCGGCCCCAGCTTGTCCGCCGCGTGTTGCATATCGGCTCGATCGTCAGCTTTTCGTCCTGAAAATCGCTGGTGCAATCCATGCCGCCATTTTGCTTCACCAGCTCTTCCAAATAGAGCTGCGCTGCGATCTTGGGCACATTGCCCTTACCGTCCTCATCCGGCGCATCGATTCCCGACAACCGCACCCGCTTTTTATCGAGCGTTTCGAGCGTATCGCCGTCGATAATGCGCGGGTTCTCGACGTGGATCGAAACTGGCTCGCTATTCCTTGCTTGCATCTGATTGAACAGCGCACCGAACGCGAAAACAGAGAGAATCGGCAACGCGATTTGCTGATTTCGCGGCCATTTTTTGAAACCTCGGATCAGCACCTGGCTTTCTCCTGAAGAATGTCGTTCCAGTCCATCGGCGCCGGGGCTGGCGGGAGGATGATTTTCAATTCGCGGTCGTTGGCAGTGAGGTGGCCGCGCGCGTCCTCTATGGCCTGTGCCGCTTCCTGGCCGTGTTGCGAGTAGATGACGATTTTGCGGATGCGTTCGGGGATCGCGATCAGGCCATAGCGGCGAATGCCGCCCGCGCCCCATACCTTAAATTTCCCGGCGCTAAGCTGGGACACGGAAACGGCTTCCTCGAAGCCTTCCGCGAGGCGCAGCACGTCGCCGGGTGGCTGGCCGCCGATCCGCATGGCGGCATGTCGGACCAGGCCAAGCGTCAATTTCGCCTCGCGCAGCGCCGCATGGTAGCGTTTCTCGCCGGTTGCTGGATCGAGCAAGATCCGCTGCACGGCGATTATGCCTTCATCGGCCTCGAACGGCACGAGAAGGGCAGGATGCTCTTCGCGGGCATCGGGCGGGCCAACGATGCAGCGCGGTGCGAAGCGAACCTTGAGGCCGGTCGGGTCGATTGCGCGCGAACGCAGATAGCGTTCAGCCGCGGTGCCCGCGATCGGCACGGCGGAATCCCATAGTTGCAGGGCGAGCTTCCGGCGCGAGGGTTCAGGCGCGCGATCGACCGTCTCGCCGCTGGTGTGACGATTGATTTTGCGGCTGTTGAGCGCGGACCATACGGCTTCCTGGCTGCAACCGGCCCAACATTTGAACAGGACGGCCTTCTTGCCGGGGGTGACTTGGAGCGACGGATTGCGGTCGTTGTGGGCTGGGCAGCAAACCATGCCATATGAGCCGCGCCAGTGGCCGCCCATATCCGCTACGATCCGACGTGCGCGTGCTTCGACGTCCATCTGCATCGAACTTCTTTCGTCAACGGTATCCCTACATTGGGATTTATACACATTTCACGGAGGCGGGCAAACGGCCGGGATATATGCCAATATCGCGCATGGCCCGACTAGGGCCATTCAATATAAATATCTCCGCCGGTTATCTTCACTTGCGGATGACTCACGTTCTTTCGCCTCAATCGCTTCGCCCAAGCTGGCGAGAATATCGGCCAGCTCGCGCTTGTCCCGCTCTTCACGGGTTAGCTCCCATAGGGGCAGCTGATCCCTCATGCGCTCCATGTCGCGCGCCGCCTCGATCTGGCGATACTGTTCGCAAGCGGGGGCTGGGTCAGCCGCGATGCCGCGACGGCGGCGAGCGGCGAAGATTTTGGAGAGGAAGGCGGGGAAGAGGAAGCGATAGGCGTTCGTGGCCTGCTTGATGCGCGGGCCAGCGCCTTGCGCTTCTTGATCGGGAACCGGCTCGTAGCGCCGGAACCAGTCGATAATGCGCGCCTCTTTGAGGCGCGAAAGCGTCTGAACGACGCAATTTTTGCTGAGGCCGGTTCCCTCCATGATGGTGTGAAGGCTGGGGAACAACGCGCCGGTGCTATAGTCGATGACGCGGGCCAGGAACTCGATAATCTGGATGCCGGCCTGTCCGATCGCACCGTTACGAATGCGCGGCGTGGTTGTCCGCCGCTGCGCGAGCGTCTGCCGCTCGTAGAGCTTTGCGGCTTCGATCATCTCGCGCATCTGGCGAGCATTGCGGATCGGCGTGTAGGCCTTCGCCCGCTTCTCGTGGCCTACGGCGATGCTGCCGGCCCAGACTTTGACGCGCGGTTTTTCGGCACGCGCTAGCAAGGCGCGGTCGATCTTGGCGAGGCCAGTGCTACGCAGCACGGCGCCTATGGAAGTGGTCATGCGGACCTCCCTTCGTCGGTCCCGCGAGGCCAAGCGCCATCGCTCCCGAAAGCACGCTTTCGAGATTGACTTTCGCTGCCGCACCACCGATAAAGGGAGCCAAGTTAGACGCGCTCACCTTCGGTGGCACAAACAGCCCTCGCTCAGCCAAGCGAGGGTTTTTTGTTGCCCTGTCGCCTCGGGGAGCCACCCCGCACGCAACAGATGAATCGCCGACTCCAAGGCGGAATCAGCGCGTCATAACTGGCTCAAGTTTAAGGGGTTGGCAAGAATAAGCGTGCGCGCACGCTTATAAGGCCCAGTCGGCCCCAAGCTGGGGTTTGAGTAGCAACGGAACAGAAAACCTACATAAGGGGCTTCAAGCATCGTCGATACCTGTGGCACCAGGATCGCGTAGCGGCCTCAACTCGCCGCGCGCCACGATGTCGGGAATGGTGAAGGCATAGCGCCCGAGCATGTTGATGTGCCTGGAACCAAGCGGCGAGAGGCGGGCGACGTCCTCGTCCAGGATCACATGGCCTTCGGCGCGTAGCTGGCTGACCGCCGCGTCGATGTAGATCGTGTTCCAGAGCACGACCAGGTTGACGACGAGCCCGAGCGCGCCGAGCTGATCCTCCTGCCCTTCGCGGTAGCGCTGGCGAAGTTCACCGCGCTTGCCGTGGAATATGGTGCGGGCAAGCAGGTGGCGGCTCTCGCCGCGATTGAGCTGGACCAGGATCCGGCGCCGGTAGGTTTCGTCGTCGATGAACCGCAGCATGTAGAGTGACTTGATGAGGCGGCCAAGCTCCTGAAGGGCACGTGCCAGCCTGGTGGGGCGATCATTGGTCTGAAGGACACGGGTGAGATCGGTCGCGCGCACGACGCCGAGTTTGAGCGATCCGGCCAGTCGAAGGAGATCATCCCAATGTTCGACAATCAGCCTGGTGTTGATCCTATTCGCGGCGAGGTCATCCAGCACGCCATAATCGGCCTTGCCATCGACACGCCAGAACCGCGCGCCGCCAATGTCGGCGATGCGCGGCGAGAACTGGAGCCCGAGCAGGTGAAAAATGCCGAAGATCGTGTCGGTGTAGCCGGCTGTGTCGGTCATGATCTCGCCTGGCCGCAATTCGGTTTCCTGGTCGAGCACGACGGCAAGCAGATAGAGGCTGTCGCGCAACGTGCCGGGCACCGTCAGAGCATTCAGCCCGGAAAAGCGATCAGAAACCAGATTGTACCAGGTGATGCCGCGTTCGCGCCCGAAATAGCGCGGGTTTGGGCCGGCGTGGATCGTGCGGACTGGCACGGTGAAACGCAGTCCATCGGCAGAGGCGACCTCGCCGCTGCCCCAAACGCGGGCCAGTGGTATCCTGTTATGGGCCGCGACCAGCAGCGCGTTGGCTGTGGTCAGCGTCTCGGCGCGGATGAAGTTCTGCTTCACCCAGCTCAACCGTGACCGGCGCAGCGCGGACACCTCGGGACGGACAAGCGGTTCGAATCCGGTATTGGTGGCCTCCGCGACAAGCACCGCGCAGATCGTCGTCGCTATATCCTCGGCGCGTGCATTGCCTTCGCTGGCATGCGTGAACGCCGCCGCGAAACCGGTTCGCGCATGCATCTCCAGGATCAGCTCGGGAAGATCCAGCTGCGGCAAGCGCGCGTCGATTGCCCTATGGAGATCGGTGAGGCTGAGTGGCTCGTCGATCCTGTCGAGCGGTGCGATCGACAGGTCGGCGCCGCTCGCCGTTTTCGTGATGGTCACGGCATCGTTGTCCGGTACGCGCGCCGCTGTCTCGCGGTAGGCGAGATCGAGCCGCGCGGACAGCCTGGCGATCTCCTCGTCGCCAGCGACCGCCACGCCGACCGTGCGGCATACCGTCGGTCGCGCCG
>NZ_LSIS01000062.1:0-26634 GCF_001556365.1 Blastomonas sp. CCH1-A6
CCATGCAGCCCGGTGACCACACCCCAAATTACACCTCATTGACGGACGTGACCTATGTTTTCTTCGAAGCCTGTAACCGAGCCTGTCACAAGCAACGACTTTGGGTCGATGTCTTCAATTCTGTCGGACTGGATGTCAGTGCGGATATTGAAAATCCTGCTCTTTTCCGACATCCGCGCCAGCGACGCGATCACCAGATCGCGGGTCATCGCGCCTGAAGCGACAGCTTCGGACAGTGGAGAGGCATAGATTATTTCGTTTCCTGCCAGTCCAGAGCGTGCCAGCAGATCGTCCATGCATCTGAGCGAAGCATCAAAATTCGTCGTTGCACGCTCAGGGAGACCCTGCGGCCTCGCGTAGATGGCGGCCGATGAATTCTGTGCGCTGAGTGGTGCCAGGCTCAGTGAACCAGCCAACACCAAACAGAGTAATTTTGCACCAATTTTCATATAATGCTGCATATCTACCCCGCTCTGCAGCCGCGTTCATCGCCATCTTGCGGCACCAACACATGGACGAGTCTCGATGACTTCGAGACGCTCGACATAAACACCGCGATTTCCATTCGTCAATCGCGACCTATTGCTTATATCACCCCCGATGTCGACGTTCGTTTCACAGGAAATGCGGCTCGACCGGCTACCATCGAGGCTAGGATTGAGAATAGTCTGGGGAATGTACTGTGCGCCGCCTCCTCTGGAGCGGATACGGGCAATGGCAGCCTGATTGTTTGCCGGAATGATCGTGGAAAGCAAAACCCCATTACTGATCTTCTTTTTGGTCGGATCCGGCATATAGACCGTTGCCGGGCCGGCAATCGAAGGGGCACTTGCCAGCGTCAGGGCTGCCAGAAGAACGGCGCGAACGAACGTTTTCATTGTCTTTCTCCTTAGAAATCGATGGATCGGAACGGGGTCAACACACTTGGCCGGAGGTTCCGACCCGAACCCTAGTCCGGCGGAAGAGACCGAAATCGTAAACGATGGCTGTGCCGACATGTCCCGACGCTCGGCTGCCGCCACGGCCCACGCTTCCGACAGCAAGGCATGTTGAACTGCCGGGCGCAAAGGACAGGGCAGTGGCAGACCGGGCACTTCCGTTGGCCCGGGCAGACCCGCGCGTATCGGCATCGGAAATGGTACCGATTGATGTCCGTGCGCGTGACCTGTACCCCACTGCCACCGCGATCTGACTGCGGCTGGCTCCGTTCGCACGCGCATCGCCGCCAATTCGGCTCCCAAAGATAGAACCTGTTTCATTCGTAGCCCGGGTCCCGTGACCGATGCCCACCGCAATGGACGTCCCGGTATTTGCTTGCATGTCGGCGTTTCCGCGAACGCGGATCGCCTTGCCCTCGGCTGCCTGGCCAAGCGCGCTGCTTCCGATTATGAACAGTGCAAAATAGATCTTATGCATGGCGCGTCCTTTCTTGATGGATACCTGCCAATTGGAGCGGAACCTGATCAAGCTGTGCGTTAGTAAAAATAATTATTTTGATGGCTGCCAGGATACAGACGCGCCGGTCGGAACTCGAGATGGGAACGCGACAGCGGGCTTGGCCGAGCCGTGGTGCTAGGTTCGATGCCAAACAATGAGACGTTGAGTGCCTCAAAAATTTTTCGGGAAGTTTGCACAATCGGCCCCCTCCCCTCCCAACGGTGGAGTGTCGGCAGCGCTCAATCCGAGCCAGCGACAAAGATCGAAAGGAAATTCGTCATGCGTAACTCTATTGCAATGCTGGTAATGGCACTCTTGGTCGCCGCTCCGGCGAGCCAGGCATCCGCAGGGGCGATCAAGGTGGGCGGCGACGCTAGGCTGACCGCAAATATTGACGGCAATCAGATAAACACGGCGGTTGGAACAGATATCACCACCGGCAACTTTAATTCAGGCATCTACGGTCAGGTCGAGGTCGGCGGCGACGTAAATGCGACTACGCGGGTCAACGGTGACCAGATTGTCGTAGCGGTCGGGACCGACATTTGCGCGATCAACTCCAACGCAACCATGAGCAGCTACGCCCCCTGCCGCTGAGGCGCTGTCCGCCCCCGCCCCGCCAGGACATCTGGCGGGGCATTTTTTCGGCGGCGGTCGGGCGAGTATCTCCCCTCCAGGTGGCTTCAGCCAATGTGCGCGTCATCCGCCATCCGCCATCCGCAACCCGATCCGATGAGGAAACCATCATGCCCCAGGCAAACATATTCCGGCTCTGCCACCTGACATGGGCGGTGATCGCCCTTGGCGCGACATCTCCGGCGGTCTGTGCCAAGCCCGCAATCGGATTGGACGGAGCGCCCGCCATCGTCGACAGCGACTGCGGCCCAGAGCACCGCGACCTCAAGCCGCGCCTCGAAACGCCGGCCTCACTCGGCATCCCCAGCAAGGAACTGGATATGCTCGAACAGCGCATGTGCCTCGACCAAGGGGTCTTGAACATTCCGGGTCAATCGCCGTCGCGCCAGTGCCGACCAAATAACAGCTGATGGCCGACAATTCGCACAGGCCCGGCAATTGGGCAAACCATACGATGGTAGCCTGCAGGCCAAGCAGTGTTTCTTCCATCAACGACTATTGGTGCAGGCTTTTTGCTTGTTCCGATGACAAAAGACATTGCTGTCGGCTTGCGCAGTCCCCCATTTTGCGTATCCCATGGCCATATCCATCTGGATGGGGGCATTCTGTGCTGACAGATAGTGATGATTCGCGGTGGTTGACCGTGGAATGGCGGCGCACGCGGGAATTGATGCGGGCAAGGATCGTCGCGTTGGGAGGCGAGATATTTGCCGATATCGCCGATCACGGAACGGTAACTGATGCAGCATGGACCGGTTTCATCGAGCGGGTGGCAAAACAGTTGATGCAGAGGCCGGGCCCCGCTTCGGACTGTGCGCTGAGCTTGCTCGGCGACAGTCGGCCGCTGCGTCAGGCGCTCGAAGCCAGCGGGGCACGACTGATGGGCGAGGATGCACCGGCGATCCGCGTCGTAGCGGTCCGTCGCGGGCTGACCCGGATGCGCAACGCCGCGATCGGGGGCAGCGAACACCGGGCCAAGACATGGGGTCGCCTGGACCAGATCAGCCGGTCGGTTGCCGGACCCGATGCAACGAACCGTTGCACCATCGCCCATTTCCGCCTGCTCGCCGAGCATCTGCGCGAACATCATGCAAGCGATCGCAACCTGCCCAGGACGATCATCACGATAGAGGAATATTTTGCCGAATTCTGCGCGGACTGTGGACCCAGCGCGCTGGACAGCGACGCGGAAGTCGAGCGCCCGTTCTTGCCGGTGGAAGCCGATCTGCCCGAACTCGCCCGGTCAGGGCGCTTTTTGGAAGAGTGCCTGAGTCAGCTTGAGGATGAGCCGGGCTCGTTCGTCCGCGTTCATTTCAAGATGACCGACCCGGTGGAATTCAGCACCTCAGGCTATTGCCAGAGACAGAATATCGACCGGCGGCGTTTCTATCGGGTGCTGGAGGACGCGCTGTCCGCCCTGAGCACATGCCTTACAACGAAGGCGGAAGGGCTGTTCGAGCACCTTACCGGCTTCCAGTCGGGAAGCGAGCAATGGTCTCGCAACCCTGGAAACTAGACCAGATTGAGCGAGAACAAGCGATGACTTCAAGCCGCAAATCAAGCAATCTGCTTGCCCATGTGCTCGATCGACAGATCGAACCGGAGCAGGAATTTGACGACCTGTGGTTCGTCGATGCGGTAAGCGATCACCTGCACGGCGATGCTGCGCTGCCCGACGAGGTGGTGCGGCTGATCTGGACGTCGCCGTCTGCCCGCTCACTTTACCAGCGGATGCGCGCAGAACTCGCACGCGAGGCGACACAGAAATGGCGTCGGCACGGACACGCACTGGAGTTCGAGCGGCGCGCCGCCGACAGCTTGCAGGATTCCGACCGCTTTTCCGCGTCGGGCGTCACCATAAGGCTGCTCTACAGCCAGGCGACCGAGCGCTGGATGATCAGCCTGCAATTGAGCCGTGAAGCATATGAAGATCTGCCTCCCGGCCTCAATGTGCGCGTGACCGATGGCGGCGGGATGGTATGGCTGGAAGGCGCGCTTGATCGGCATGGCGGTCTGGACGGAAGCTGGACATCCGACGAAAGCCCGCAAGATCGATTGCGGGATCATCCGCTGTCCATCGACTTCTTCTAGGCGGGCTGCAGATGTCCGCTCCTGCCATTGCCCGGGCGAAGTTTCCCACCACGGGTCCCAGCGGTCCGGCGCTGGAAACCATCGTGGTGGAACGCCTGCCCATACTTGATCGGCAGCCGCGTTTTGCCATCGCCCCGGAAACGGACGACGCCATCGACATCCTGATGAGCGCAAGAGCAGGAGACGACCCGGCCAGGCGGCTCGACGGCGTTTCCATCGGCATCAGCAGTCGGCAATTTGGCGGCAAGAGCTTCGGGCTTGCCCTGGCGATTGCCGATCGCAGAGCCAGGGCGCTGGGCCATGACGACACGGTCGTTGTGGCGACAGGATGCGTGCTTCCCAACGAGCCGGGCAAGGTCGGTCCGGTTGATGGCTTCCCGCAGAAGGCGCTTCACGTGCTTGAGTTTGCCTTGCAGCAGCCCCAGGCGCCGATTTTCGCGTTTCCGGCCGTGAACTGGGATGCAGCGCCGGACGAGATCAAGGAACGGCTGCGATCGGCCGCGGGCGACCGGAAGCTGACATTGTGCCCCTGCGCGACGGTTGAAGATGCCAGCATCTGCTGGACGGCTCCACCCGCGCCGCGCCGCCGGTTCGCCATCATGGCCGCCGGTGCCGTAACACTGATCGCTATCCTGGGCGGCTGGGGATATTCGCTCCATGCGGCCAGGGCACCGCTGCGCGAATGCGAAGCGGGTGTGGAAGCATTTGGCGGCTCCGCCGCGGCATCCGGCATCGCCGCAACCGTGCGGGCATGCATGGCCGCAACAGCGAGCGCCCCCGACGACGGCAGGCCCCATTTTCTTCTGGGGCAAGCGCACGCCATGAACGGAAGCCAGCCACTCGCGTCACGCGCCTGGCATCGGGCTGCGCAGCTCGGCGATATCGACGGCATGGCAGCCTATGGCCGATATCTCTGGCTTTCGGATACCGGCAGTGCAGAAGCGGCGAAACGGGCCCTGTCATGGCTGGAACGTGCCGGGGAGGCAGGTTCTGCGGCCGCGGCCGAAGATGCAGGGTTCATCTATTTCGAAGGCGAAGCCATCCCCCGAGACGAGGTCGCAGCGCAGCGCTGGATGGCAAGGGCAAAGGCTCTGCGGCGCCGGAAGCAGGGAGGTTGAGCATGCCACCATCCAGTCGGAATCGTCATTATTGGCGCGCCCTGACCGCAGCTGGGCTCCTGTCGGCCTGCCTGCCGCTGTTCGATCTGCGCATGGATGCATTGGCGCAGGATGCGGCGCAGCCGATCGGGCTTCGGGCAAGATTCGACCGTCCGGAACCCGTGTTCGCGGTGGGCGAAACCCTGGCGCTCACCGTGACGACCGACCGCCCCGCATCCATCGAGGTCATAGAGATATCGCCTGCGGGCGATATCACGCGGGTTTTGCCGGTTCCTGGAAGCTCGCTGCTGACCGAGCCTGGCCGCCCCCTGCATCTGCCCCCGCCGGGCACGACGCTCAGGGCCGGTCCGCCTCCAGGGTCGAGCGAGCTGCGGATCATCGCGCGGGAGCCTGGCGGCCGCGCCGCCAGTGCCGATATGAAACTCGCCGGCAATCATCGTCGGCAGGAGGTCACGCTTCGTTATCGCACCATCGGCCCCTGATCGCGCGTTCGGACACTCGTGGCTCAAAAGCCAACCACGCGAGGCCTGCACGGGGGGCTTCGCGTGGTGGCAACCATCGCACCAGGCTTCTGACGCGCCGCAATGGCGCGACCGCGAACCAGCGCTTATTCCTGCTCGGCGATGAACTGAGCCAGTTGCGCGGAGTCATGCGGTATGACCTCGCGGAGCGGCATCGCCTCGAAATAGTCGAGATCGATCTTGCGGACCTCGTCCTGTCGCGAGAAGACCATGCTGGCAATGCCCTGCATCAGCTCTTCGAGACTGGTCTGCCCCGCCAGTCGCTCGGCCACGTCATGACCGAAGGCCTCCATCACGTCGATGGTTATCGGAAGCACATGCTCGCCCGGGTCCTTGTAGCCCGTCATGAGCTCGCGATCGAACAGCGCCTCGTCCCAATGCGCCAGCGCCGTTCCAGGGCCGCCATCGCGCTCGACCTCCATGCCGGCAAGCGCAGCCATTCGTTTGACTGCATCCGGATAGAAGCGACCAGTTTGAGCGTCGAACAACTGTGACCAATTGTCCCAGCCGATCCCGAGCGTGTGGCCGATCTCGTGGATGATCGTTCCCGCGATCTCGTCAGCGGTGAAATCAAGCAGATACCGGGTGTTGAACTCGACCTGGCCGTACCGAACCCCGTCCTGTTCATAGGGCTGGTAGGCGCGTGCGATCGTATTGCCGAGATGGGTAAACAGCCCCAGACGGATGACGATCGAATAGCGCGGAAGGACGAAGCGGTTCCAGAAGTTGCACGCCGCGCGCGCTCCGTTCCTTAGCCGGTCCCCTGCATCGTTGACGATCTTGTAGGTGATGATGTTCGCCCCTGTCGACGCCGGTGCGGCGACGATGCCGGCAGGCGGTTGCGGCGCAATAACAGGATCACCGGAAGCGGGGGCTTGCCCTCCCGGCTTGTCACCCCCGGAGCGATCGCTGGCGATCTCCTTGGCGCGCATGAGCCAGGAAAGCGTGTGCTGAAGAGTCTCGGCACGAGCCCTTTCCTCGCGCGTCGTCTGGCGGTGCTCGCCCAGCACCTGCTCGCTGGTCAGCCTTGCCTCTTCCTGCAGGTCCGCGATGAGCCCATCGATCGTCGATGCCACCGGCTGGGCCGCAGCGGGAACATCGAACTTTTCCTTCCACGTTTCGCGTCGACTCTCGATCGCCCGCATCAGGCGGCTCGGCGCATCGGCTTGCATCGCAAGCCTGGCTGTCTCATCCGATTCCTGCCCGATCACATAGGTCCGTGCCCACGAGTCGAAGAAGCGAAGCTTGGTGCGCCGCTCGATTTCCTCGCGGGTCGACGGATAGGCATCGGGATCGCTGCTGCGCGGCGCGGTCTGCGGGATGAGGAAGCAGTCGAGCTTGACGTTGGCGGGAGTTTCGTAAGGGTAGCGAACCGGATCGACGACCAGCGCGAAATAGGCCTCCGGCACCGGCACCAGCTTGCCCCCGTCGCGCGACACGTGCGGCGGATCATCGCCGAATACGGGTCCGACAATCACCCAGGCATAGTCCGCGCCGGGCTCGGTCTGGACGCCTCTGATCGCCTCCTCCAGCTTCGCCCACACACCCTGGTTGAGGACCTCGTACTGAGGGCTCATGTTCGACATCAGGAACGTCTCCATCTGCGCGAGACGTCCATATTGGCGGTTGATCACTTCATTGGGCGTCATGTGCCCGACATTGAGCGGAATGTTCCCGATCCTGCCGAACGTCCGGTTGCTCAACCGAAGCGCGGGGTCGAGCCGAACATCCGTATAATAGTGGAGAGGCCGCCTGAAATCGACCGCCGCCTCGGCATGCGCCACGCAATAGGCGGACCAGGCCGGCTGAAGCGTCTTGGGCGAAAATCCGACGACATAGCCCTGGTTGACCAGTATTTGGACGGGCCGATCAGGATCGAGATTCTGCGGCGCGCCGCGCCACAGGTGCAGATCGAGATGATGCGCCATCCCGGCGCTCAGCGGATGTATAGTGGTGTGATCGATCATGATATCCCCCATGGCGCCCCTGAGCGACAAACCGCCGGTTGCCCCCGAAGTTTCGATGAAAGCCGAATGGTTTAAGTTTGGTACTCACCCGCAGGCACAAACGTACAAGGGCAACGCCGTAAACTCAGCAAATCCAGGGCGCTTGTTCCCGTGCTCGGCTCCAAAGAGAATGGCGTGGCCTGACGTTGCTGTAATCGCTGCGCCACATTGCCCGCATCTTGGCAGCAAGATGAGCTTATTGAATAGGATCGCCAGGCGGCGCGATCTGCACCGGAAAGTCCACGTCCACGCTCTGGAATACGGGCAGTTTCCGCAAGTTGTCCAACTGCGAGAGCTGCCCGGTCCCCAGGATCATATGAATTTCTCCCAAGGGCCGACTAATCTTCACCTTCGCTAGATTAAGGGCCTGCATAGCCTGTTCCATCGACGCATCTGCAGCGATGCTGAAGATCATATCCACGTCATCAGGCTTGTGGGGCATGGCGTTACCTCTGAAGCGAGGTTACACCCTGTCAGGGGGCTTGCACAAGCCCCGCTCCCACGTCGCTAACGGGATGCGGCAAAGCCTGGGCTAAGGTCTTCAACCGTGCAGCCAGCGCTGCGCCGCGATATCCAGCGTTAGATTCAGCGATTAGCGCTGCAATTCCGGCAACATGTGGCGTCGCCATGCTGGTTCCGGAGAACGTCCCATACTGCCGGGGCATTGGCAGCGAAGAAAAGACATCTACGCCCGGCCCTGCTATTTCGATCTTGCCGCCGTTTGAGAAGGTCGCGACATTGTGGTTGACGTCAAGTGCCGCGACCGCAACCACGCTAGGCGAATTTGCTGGCGCCCCGGTGGGATAAATGTAGCTGGGTCGGTTGCTGTCATTGCCAGCCGCGGCGATGATCAGGCTGCCGGCCGCCAATGCGCGCTGTGCCGCCTGTTCATAAAAGACCTGCGGACCTGCCTTAGAGCCGAGCGACATAGAAATTACCTGGCAGCCATTGGCAATTGCCCAGTTGATGCCCGCCAAAATGCCGCCCACGGAGCCTATCCCGCTGTTGGATAGCACTTTGCCTGCGAAGATATGAGCATTATGGGCAATACCGTACCGCGGAACCTTTGCTGGAGCGCGCGGGCCACAGGCTGTGCCGATGCAATGCGTGCCATGGCCATGCAAGTCTTGCACTTGTTGACCGGGAACAAAGCTACTGGGCGTGATCAGTCGTCCGACGAAGTCAGGATGCTGGAGGTCCATGCCTGTATCGAGTACGGCGACCTTGATGCCCTGGCCGGTATACTTGCTGTTAAGAACGCCTGTCGCTATCAAGCCCCAAGTAGCATTCGCGGCAGCCGTAACCGGATCCGCGCTGGGAAATGCGAAGAGTTCGGGCTCAATGCTGAGAATCGCTGGCGCCGCTTCGACCATGTCACTGCTCAAAGTGCCTACCGGCATACCGGCGGGGGTCAAAATGGCCGTGCCTGTTTCCTCGAATAGCAATGTTACCGCGTCGCCGACCTGATCCATGTCGACATCGCTGCCCCCCCAGTCACTGGCCGCAGCCATCGGGCCGAGATCGCTGAGAGCCGCCACCATATCGCCGGTCTTGGCATCACCATTGAACGTGATGATCTGCCGCCCGGTATATGGCAGTTGTCCGTCGGCAACGGCAGCAGCAAAAAGTTCATCCGGTCCTGTTGTCAGTGTATTCATGATACGGCTCCCTTCTCGAATATTGGGAGGTTAAGGTGCGATTGCGCCCATGGCGCGTGATGGCAATCACGCCTTCAAGCCATATGAATCTATTTATCGGCGTTTTTTTCCGACTTTATCATGACATTTGCTTCGAGGTGATCTCCCTGCAACTTCGCTCTCGTCGCCAGTGTGACTGCATACCTTGTCACCTGACGCGGCTGATCGCGTTGTTAGAGTTGGGCGGTGAGCGAGGCGTCCACCAATCCGACGAAATCGTCTGCGCCGACGCATATTATCCGTCCCATCGATCTCGGATTGCCCTTCTTGTCACAAATCGCTGCAATTACCCGCTGTCCCGCTAAAGCTGCTACCATCTCAGGATAGAATCCTGTGCTCGCTGATCTGTGCTTCTTCACCATCGGCTTGGCATTAATGTTACTCCAGATTATCTTGCGGCATGCTTCGGATCGTTTCATCGCCATCAGTCAAGCCTGGCAGCTGCGGCGCCATTTCTGTCGATGGTGTGCGCGTGATTGCCGTCACGCCCGGCGCGGGCTTCGCCGACATCTTCGCGCCCACCCGCCGCCCGACCTTGTTCGCTGCCAGGGCCTCTCATGGACAGGGTTGAGCGGCTTGCCGCGCTGGCATCCTTCTTTGCTTGCAGCGCCGCGGAGGCGGAGCGGCTCAACAACGCCATGGCCTTCGTGACCTATGCCCATGGCCAGACGCTGATCCATCAGGGCGATATGGGGGCAAAGGTCTGGATCGTGCTGGCCGGCCAGGCGCAGTTGCAGGTGATCGGCGGCGATGGTCAGGTCCAGTTGCTGATGGCGCACGGCCCGGGCGAACTGTTCGGCGCCTTGCCGCACGAGCGCGTGTTCGTATCGGACGTGATCGCACGAGACCGGATCGCGGTGCTTGAAATTGCCAGCATCAGCCTCAACCGCCTGATGCAGGAAGAAACGCGGATCGGCAGTGGCCTCGCGATGATCCTGGCACGCCAGTATCACGCTGCGCTCGACCGCATGGCCGCGCGCATCACGCTGTCGGCCACGGGCAGGGTCTGTGCTGAACTGCTCAACGCGGCGGGCGACGGGGACAGCATCGCCCCGCCGCCGGTGGTCGCAGCATTAGGCCTGATGGCGCAGACCACCCGCGAGACCGCCTCTCGCACGATCAACGGACTGATGCGGCGCGGCATTGTGCGGCGCGAGGCAGACCGGCTGACCATCGTCTCGCGCAAATTGCTCGAGGACATGGTCATCTAGCAGGTCGCGGCGAAAGGCCGGGCCAAGGTATCGGGCTCGCACCTGCGCGGACTTAAGGTTAGATGACGCTCCAGATCGGTTCGCGACCCGATGGCAGCGGCAGTTCGCCCAACTCTTCCACGGTCCCGTCCCACCCGGCCAGGACCAGCGCCATGGCGGTGGGCTCGTCGCTGACCACCGTACCGGGATTGGCCACGGCCGCAAGCGCAGCTGCGCGCTGCAGAAGCGGCGAAGGGGCGTCATCGGGATCGCCGGGCGCCACCAGGATCGCCGCACGACCGCTGGTGCCAGCGCTGGCGAGACGCCGTGCCTCGGTCGCCGCCGACAGAAGATCAGCGTGAATCGACCATGTCTGCTGATCCGCCCATACAAAGGTCTGCAAGCTCTGACGGGCAATGTCCGGGCTGGGCCTGGAATCTGCCGACCGCGCCGCCTCGATGATCGTCAAGGGTCGACCGCTATCCCGCCACGACGCCAGTTGCGGACGCAGGCCTTCGCCCTTGCCGAGCACGGTGACCGCACCGGCCTGGCTGGCAAGGACCTGAGCGTTGCGCACCGCGCGCCCCATCGCCACCCGGTCGGCATAGTCAACGGCGAGCGGGAGCTTGGGATCGCCGAGACCATAAGCCGTGACGGTGCTGGCCTGCGCCAGCGCCTCATCAAAGCGGCTGGTCCAGCGATCGCCGAACGCGGCGACGGAAATCTGACGAAACTGATCGACAGGATAGGGCAGCACGACGTGCAGCTCGGCCGCCGGGCATTCAGCATCGCGCCAGGCGGTAAAGGCTTCCGCAAAGAGCAGGTCTGCTCCGGCAGCCAGAGCGCCGAAAGCAAAGCCCGGGCGCTCGCTGGCGATGAACTGCGCGATAGCCGCGACGACATCGGAAGCGTCGGGGTCGAGGCCGGTAATCCCGCTAAAATGGATGCTCGGCGGCGGTCGGTGCATGTCGAGCCATGCTGCATCCCAGCCTTTCTCGGCCAGGATCAGCGCGAACTGTTGGATGGTCGCGGCGTGATCTTCCCAGGCGTGCGGCTGCCGGGCCATCGCTGTGCCCAGCGCGGCGCGCGCCTCGGCCTCGTGATCGAGCAGCAGCAGGGCCTCGGCCCGCGTCGCTTCGCGCCAATAAGGCGTTTCGCCTTCGGCGGGATCGGCAGCGATCAGGTCGAGGACGTCCTCTGCAAAGCGCCGGGCCTGTACGGGCTTGCCGGCGAACAGCGAGAGCGACGCCGCGTTGATCAGCGGATAGCTCGATCTCGCGATCTCCGCCGCCCTTGCATAGAGCTGCGCCGACTGATCGAACAGCCGCGCCCGGCCGGACCCTGCACCTGCACGCTTGGCCCGATCCTTGACGAGCCTCGCCTGCAGGGTCAGCGCCTTTGGATCGCTCGCAGAATCGAGCAGGCCATGCTCCGCCATCAAGGACCACGCCCGCTCCGGTGAGCCGGAACGGGCGAGGCGCAGGATTTGGGTGTAAGGGTTCAGCAAGGGACGACAGGCCTGTTATTCGAAGAATTCGATCATGCTGGCCCCGTTGGGTGGATGAATTCCGCCGTGATTGAGCATCGGCAACTCTGTTCCGGGCGCATGAGGTTCCTTGGGCGGGCGTGGCTTCTTGAACACCGGCGATATGGCGTCATCGGAATCGACGAAATCGAACACGATGGGGAAGCGCGCATACGAGCCAGCGTTCTTTGCCTTGTCGAGGGCGCTCGACGCGTCCACCACAAATGAACACACGGTCGGGTGCTTGCTGCCCGGCAATTTATGCTGCTTCGCATCGGTAATTATCGGGCTCTCTGGCATGCCCTCGATCGCCAGCGGCGTCACGATCTTGTCGCCGAAATAGGTTGCGGCATCATGAAGCGGACCGACGACACCATCCTCTGCCGCGTCTTGCACATGGCTGTGGTCGCCGCTGATCGCCACGAACACCAGACACGGCTGCGCGGGGTCGAAGGCCAGGTCGATCCCGCGGGGCGCATGCGTCGAGGCAGCGGGTTCCCACGATTTCGTCGCATCGCCCTGCTCGATCTCTTTCAACGCTTCTTCCAAAGTGCCCTGAGACCCGCGCCTGAAGGCCGTCAGGACCTTTGCGTAGCCCTTGTCGGCCACGTCCTTGCTGTTGCCAATCACGAACAGGAAGATGTGTTCATGGACAGGTGCACTCTCACTCATCGCTCATTCCTCCAACCGCTTGCGAAAATTGTCCAGATTTGATCGCCAGTCCGCCCGTTCAGGATCGAGCTGCGTGAGTTCCTGTGCGATCCGCAAGGCCGTCGTCAGCATCGCGCGCCTCACCGGCGGCGCCTCGAAGGATGCGAGATAGCCATAGATTTCCATCCGCTGCGACTTGATCTTGCGGTTGTCCGGGTGTGTCGAGGCAAGCCGGTCGGCCAGCTGCAAGGTCTTGCGCCGGACGCTGCCGGCATCATCGCGCCGGCCCGCCTGTTCCAGCGCGACGCTGTGCCACATCATGTTGAAGACCAGATCATAGGGCGCGCGCGAGGCGACCTTGTCGTCGGCAGCCAGCCGCTCGCCGAGCTCGACCGCGATCCGGCACTTGCCGAGCGTGGAATCGTCGACCGCTCTCGCCAGCCCATCGATTGCGCACAGATTGCCCGCGACCAGCGCCGTAGCCCGCCGCCATTCGGGGTCGCCGCTTTTCCAGGCCCGCAGCCCGGACAGCAGCGCCCAGCTCTGCCGGAGCTCGGCCTCGGCCTGTGCAGCTTTCCCTTCGGCTTCGGACAGAACGGCCAGGCGATTGAGGCTGAGGGCGTGATCGAATTGGCGCTCCGGATCGTCCGGCGCATCACCGAGCAGGCTCAGGGTCGTGCGCGCCCTCTCGGTGAGATTGCGCCGCGCCAGCGCATAATCCTTGCGGAAGATGGCGTCCTCGCCGAGCCGGCCGATGACCCGCGCACGCCGTTCCAGACTGTCGGGCGAGAGCGCAGCCAAGCTTTGCTGCCCTTCGTAATAGGCAAGGGCGCGCTGGTTTACGCGCGCCATCACCGCAACCCCCGCAGTGCCGGCAAGGTCTTCTTGCAGATCGGTCAGCATGAATTCGATCAGCCCCTCGGCCGCAGCCTGTTGCCGTTGCGCTTCGCCGCGCGCTTTGAGGGCGATCGCTGTCATCACCGCCATCACTAGGGCAATCGCGCAGGCCAGCCCCGTGACGGCCATCACGCGCCTTATCTGCCTTTGGCTGTCGCGCTGCACCAGCGCATCCAGCGGCACCCCGATGACGCCGGCCACCACCTTGAGGAACCCGAGGCGATAGCCATCGCCTTGCTTGCGCAGGTCCGCCGCCAATGGTTCGCAGCCGTCCTGCAGCAGCGCCGGGAAGGCCTCGCGGGGTTCTCCGTCGATCAAAGCCGCGAGGATCGGCCGATCGGGATGCAGTTCGCGGAACAGCGCGATTTCGCGCGCCACCCATTGCGAGGCCCTGGCCTCGGGCGAGCAGAGCACAATCAGCGCCTGCGAGGACGCGAGCGCGTTGCGCACGCTGGCCGAAAGATCCGTTGCGGCGGCGAGGTCCTCACGATCGCGAAATATCGTGCCGATCCGGCCATCGCCCCCCACCGGACGCAAGTGCCGCGGCAGGCGATACCGTTCGAGCTTGCGATGCAGCCGCTGTGCGGCAGCGAAGTCCGCGTGGCTATAGCTCAAAAATGCCCGAAAGGATGGTGCAGCCGCGCTTCTCCCCTCGCTTGCCTCCACGTACCTGCCCCCCACCGCACGACAACTGAGTCCATGTAATCGTACGGCACTCGATAGTAGTTCATCTGTACTCAAAAGGCTACAGGCCTTAAATTGAGAGGTCGTTCGTCTGACGGTTTGAATCCTGCTTTCTTCCTGCGGATTTAAGGCGCGTCCGATCATCTGGGCCTAAGCTGACCGCATGAAATCGAGTAGGTTCAACGAAGCACTGATCGTTGCGATATTGAAGGTGCAGGCGACTCGTACGCGGATTGCGGTTGCTTGCCCGGTTCACACCGCAGCCATAACTGCCAGTAAGGTACACCTCCTTCACCGGCAGGGCGAGCGTGGCCGCAGGCGTGTCTCCGGGCAGGCTGGTCATGTACCAGCCGGACCAGATTAGACCCAGAATGATGACCGCGCGCAGCCAGTGCAGCATGCGCATCGAAAGCGGGTATTTCGTCAGCTGTTCAGCGGCGTCTGTTATGGAATGCACTTCCCCAGGATCAGATATTGCGCAGGCCGCCCTCGAGCCGAACGGGGTTCTTCGTCTTCATGAAGCGGAACATTTCCCCGTCACCGGGCAAGCCTGTGCTGCTCGATTGGTCCGGCTCCGAATGGCGTTCGTTGAAATATTCGACGATGTGGAAACCGCAGACATTGACGTAGAAGTGGATGTTGCGCTTCTCGAAACAGGGCGTGGCGGTTTCCCAGCTGCGCGTTTCGGGAAACATCGCCTCGATCGCGGACCATGCTGCCTTGCCTAATCCACGGCTGTGCTGATCGGACGAAATATACAGAAGGTCGAGCGAATTTGCCTGGGTATCGCGGTTGATCGTCACGACCGCGCCACCGACACGGCGGCCCTCCCGCAGGATCTGCAACACGATCGCATGGGGTGCGGACAGCGCCTTGTCCAGTTCGGCATCCGACGGTATCGGGCCGTCCGGCAAGCCACCCATCTCCTCGACCACGGCAACGGCGAAGGCTGCCTGCAGCTCACGCTTGAAGGCAGGGTAATCGGCCGGGGTGGCGGGGCTAAGTGTTATGGAGCTGCGGCTCATGTCTTCGTCCTGTCGTTGTTTCAGGCACCGCCGCCCAGGGCGCGGTAGAGCGCGGTCGCGCTGGTGAGCTCGCCGTGGCGAGCGGAAAGCAACGCCTGCTGCGCAGCATAGAGCGTGCGCTGCGCATCGAGCAGTTCGAGCCGACTGGTCACCCCGGCCCGGTGCGAAAGACGGGTCAGAGACAGCCTGCGTTCGGCCTGTGCCACCACGGCGTTCTGCGCATCAAGTTGCGTCGTGAAGGTCGCTCTGGCGGCAAGGCCATCGGCGACCTCGCGAAAGGCGGTCTGGATCGCCTTTTCGTACGTGGCAATCGCGATCGACGTGCGCACGCGCGACAGGTCGAGCGAGGCCTTCAGCTCGCCACCGCGAAAGATCGGGACGGAAAGCGCGGGGGAAAACGACCAGCTCTGGTTGGCCGACTGGAACAGCGATTGCAGCGCGAGGCTGGCAAAGCCGAACGCCCCGGTGAGCGACAGGCGCGGGAAAAAGGCCGCGCGCGCCGCGCCGACATCCGCATTGGCAGCGCGCAACTCGTGCTCCGCCTGCATGATGTCCGGTCGGCGGGTGAGCAGATCGGACGGTGTATCGGCGGCGAGCGCGGTGCGGATCGGCTGGCCCATCAGGTCGATCGGTTCGGGCAGGTCCGTCAGCATGGGATAGCCGACCGCCAGCACCAGCGCATGGCTCGCCTGCATGTGCTCGCGCTGCTGTTGCGCCAGATCGGCCTCGGCCTGGCGAACCTGCCCCTCGGCTTGGGCGAGATCCATCCCGCCCGACTGGCCTGCGGCGTGACGCTGCTGCGTGAGGCGCAGCGAATCCTGCCAGTCGGCCAGGGTCGCCCGGTTCAGCCGCAGCTGCTCGTCGGCCAGCCGTTCGGCCAGATAGGCGTCGGCAACCGCCCCGATCACGGCCAGCCTGACCGCGCGCTGGCCCTCGCGCGAGGCCAGATAGCGCTCGCTCGCGGCAGCATTTTGTGCACGCAGCCGACCGAACAGGTCGATCTCGAAGCTGGTCAGCGCCGCCTGCGCCGTCACCTGGCCGAAGGTGATGCCGGTATTTTCTCCCGGGGTCACGCCCACCCCTGCCCCCGCCACGCCCGAAGACTGGCGCTGGCGGGTATAGCCGGCATCCAGATTGACATTGGGCAGGCTCTGCGCCCGCTGGATACCGATCTGCGCGCGCGCCGCTTCGGCGTTCAGCGCCGCGATGCGCAGGTCGCGGTTTTCGTTCAGCGCCAGCGCGATCAGCCGCTGCAGGCGCGGATCGCCGAACATCGCCTGCCTTTCGGGCACCGCTTCACCTTCGAGCGCCACCGGATAGGCTGCAGCGACCGGCGGCGGCGGCAGATCGAGCCGGGGGGTCAGCGAGCAGGCGGTCGTGGCCAGCATCAGCCCGAGAACAAGCACGCGCGTCGTCATGCCTTTCCTGCCTTCCAGCGTTCCGCCAGCCCCAGAACCGCCGCAAAGAAGACGGGCACGAAGATCACGGCCAGGACGGTGCCGGTGATCATTCCGCCGAACACGCCGGTGCCGATCGCCGTCTGCGTTTCCGCGCTCGCCCCGCGCGCCAGCATCAGCGGCACGACGCCCAAGGTGAAGGCCAGGCTGGTCATGATGATCGGGCGCAGACGGACCCTGGCGGCCGTCATCGCTGCGGCCATCGGTCCCATGCCCTGTTCGCGATAGCGCTTGGCGAATTCGACGATCAGGATCGCATTCTTGGCGCTGAGCCCGATGATCGTGATCAGGCCGACGCGGAAGAAGATGTCGTTGGACAGGCCGCGCAGCAGCACAGCAGCCACCGCGCCGATCAGCCCCAATGGTACGACCAGCAGGACGGAGGTCGGGATCGTCCAGCTTTCGTAGAGCGCGGCCAGCACCAGGAAGACGACCAACATCGACAGCGCGAGCAGCAAGGGGGCCTGGGCACCGGCCTCGCGTTCCTGCAGCGATGCCCCGGTCCAGTCGATGCCGAAGCCGCGCGGCAGGCGGGCGGCGATCGCTTCCATCGCCTTCATCGCATCGCCGCTCGAAACGCCGAGCGCGGGCGAGCCGGTGATGCTGATCGAGGGATAGCCATTATATTTGGACAGTTGCAGCGGACCGCTTTCCCATGTGACCGCCACCAGCTCGGACAGCGCCACCGCCCCACCCGCCGCGTTGCGGACGCGCATCGCCAGCACATCGCCGATGTTCATGCGATGCGGCGCATCGGCTTGCACGATCACCTGCTGCAACCGGCCCTGGTTGGGGAAGTCGTTGACATAGGAACTGCCGAGCGCGGTGCCGATCATGTCGGTGATCGCGGCAAACGATACACCCATCGCGCGCGCCTTGGCCCGGTCGATGTCCAACCGGATGCTCGTCCCGCTCGGCAATCCGTCGGCATAGACATTCGCGAGCTTCGGGTCGCTGGCAGCAAGCTGGAGCAGCTGGTCACGCGCCGCTTCCAGCGCGGCGCGCCCCTTGCCCGCGCGATCCTCCAGGCGCAGCGTGAACCCGGACGAAGTGCCAAGTTCCTCGATGGCAGGCGGCATCATGTTCATGACCGTGCCTTCGTGCACCGCCTTGGCCATGGCTGCGTCCGCCGCAGCGATCTCCGCGCGGGCATCGGCCTCGGGCTTGAACATCGTGTAGATCATCGCGGCATTGGCCCCCGAGCCGGAAAAGCCGAAGCCGAGAATGGCCTGAGTGGTCAGCACCCCGGGCCGGGTTGCGGCGAAACGCTCGAACGCGCTCACCGCTTCCATCGTGCGGCTGGCGGTCGCGTCTGCCGGAAGCTGGAACGTGGTCATGTAATAGCCCTGATCCTCCTCGGGCAGGAACGAAGAGGGCAGATTGACGAAGCCGATGCCCATCAGCCCGGCGAGCAGTACGAAGATCGCCATCATCCGCCCGGTCTGCTTCAGCAGACGTCCGACCCAGGTCTCGTAAGCCGTGCTCGTCCGATCGAACCAGCGGTCGAAGGCGCGGAAGAAGCGGTGCTTCGGCCGCTCGCGGTCGACGGGCTTGAGCAAGGTGGCGCACAGCGCAGGCGTGAGCGTGAGCGCGAGAAAGGCAGAGAGCAGGATCGACACCGACATGGCGACGGCGAACTGGCGATAGATGGTGCCTACCGAACCCGAGGCAAAGACCATCGGTATGAACACCGCCGACAGCACCAGTGTTATGCCGATGATCGTCGGCGTGATTTCCGCCATCGCGCGGATCGTCGCGTCGCGCGGGCTCAACTTCTCCTCGTGCATCAGCCGCTCGACATTCTCGACCACCACGATGGCGTCATCGACGATGATGCCGATCGCGAGCACCATGCCGAACATGGTGAGCACGTTGATCGAAAAGCCCGCGAGCAGCATCACCGCGATGGTCCCGAGCAGCGCGATCGGCACGACGATGGCAGGGATCAGCGTGTAGCGGACGTTCTGGAGAAACAGGAACATCACCAGGAACACGAGCACCATCGCCTCGGCGAGCGTGTGCAGCACCTTCTCGATCGATGTCTTGACGAAGGGCGCGGTGTCGAAGGGGGCCGACCAGCTCACGCCTTCGGGAAAGCCGGGCGCAAGCTCGGCCATGCGTGCATTGACCGCCTTCGAGACGGCGACGGCATTGGCGCCGGGCGAAAGCTGGATCGCGGCGGACGCGGCGACCTTGCCATTCTCGCGCGTGGCGGTGCCGAAGCTCTGGCGGCCCAGCTCGATCCGGGCGACCTTGTCCAGCGTGACCGAAGATCCGTCCGCATTGGCCTTCAGGATGACCGCGCCGAAATCCTCCGGCGTCTTCAGCTGCCCGTCCGCGGTGAGCGGCACGGTGACCCGCTGCCCCCCGCTCGTCGGCTCGGTGCCCAGCGAGCCAGGCGCGATCGGGATGTTCTGTTCGGCAATCGCGGCGGTCACGTCGCTGGCCGTCAGGCCGAATCCCGCCAGTTTCGCCGGATCGATCCAGATGCGCATCGCGCGCTCGACCGAAAAATTCTGGACCCGCCCGACGCCCGGCAGGCGCTTGAGCTCGTCGACGATGTTGCGTGTCATGTAATCGGCGAGCGCGACCTCATCGAGCCGACCATCGTCCGACATCAGGCTGACGATGAGCAGGAACCCCGAGGACGCGGATTCGACGGTTACTCCTGTCTGGCGCACCGCCTGGGGCAGGCGCGCCTCGATCGACTTGAGCCGGTTCTGCACATCGACCTGCGCCATCTCCACATTGGTGCCGGGGCGGAAGGTCGCGGTGACGGTCGCGCTGCCCGAGGTATCGGCGCTGCTCTCGAAATAGAGCAGGTTCTTCACCCCGGACATCTCGCGCTCGATCAGCGAGACGACGCTGTCGTTGAGCGTCTGCGGCGTCGCTCCGGGATAGCTGGCATAGATGCTCACGCTGGGCGGCGCGACGCTGGGAAAGCGGGCGACCGGCATCTGCGGCAGCGCGATGACGCCTGCAAGCACGATGGCTATCGCGATGACCCAGGCGAAGATGGGCCGGCCGATGAAGAAACGGGGCATCAATGGACCTTTCAGCGCTGGCGCCAGGGCCGGGTATCGACCGGGGTATTGGGCTGGACGCGGTCCTGCCCCTCGACGATCACGCGCTCGCCCCGGCGCAGGCCCGACACGATCACGTACCGCCCGTTCACCAGCGACCCCAAGGTGACGCGGCGGGCGCGCACGCGGTCCTGCTGCCCGACGACGCTGACCTGCGCCTTGCCCTCGGCATCGCGGGCGACGGCCTGCTGCGGCACCGTCAGTGCGGCAGACGGCTTGCCCTGCGGCAGGCGGGCACGCACGAACATGCCCGGCAGCAGCAATTCGCCTGGGTTGTCCACCGCGACGCGCACCAGCACGTCGCCGGTGCCGGGATCGACCGCGATGCCCGAAAGCAGGATGCGACCCTTGACCGGATGCACCTGGCCCGAGGCGTTCACGATCTCGACCAATCCATCGCCCTTCCCCGCCGCGCGCATCGCGGCATAACGTTCGACCGGCTGGCGGATGTCGACATAGACCCGGTCGATCTGCTGCACGGTCGCCATCGCATTGGCGTCTCCGGCCGTAACCAGCGCGCCTTCAGTTATGTTCGCAGCGCCGATCCGCCCGGATATGGGCGAAGTCACCCGCGAGAAGCCGATATCGAGCTGACGGCGGCGCAGGATCGCGCGTGCCTCGCCCACCTCGGCTGCGGCTTGGTTGCGGGCGGCGACCGCATCGTCATAGCTTTGCCGCGAAATGGCATCGGCAGCGACCAGCGGTTGCAGCCGCTCGGCCTGCCTTTTCGCGCGCGCAAAGGCCGCCGAGGCCTTGGCCAGCGTCGCACGCGCGGTATCGGCATCAGCGCGATAGGGGGCGGGGCTGATCTGGAACAGCGGCTGCCCGGCGCGGACCATCGCGCCCTGCTCGAACAGCATGCGCTGGACAATGCCGCCGACCTGTGGCCGGATCTCCGCCGTCCGCCAGGCAATGACGCGTCCGGGCAGTTCCTCCACCGGCGCAACGGTCGACGGGGCGACCGTGATGACCGAGACGGTGACCGCCTCTGGCGTGGCCTGGGCCTGGGTACTGCCGCTGCAGCCGGTCAGCGCAGCGCTGCAAGCCAGCAGGATCGGGCCGGTCAGGCACCGGAGGGTCAATCTGGTCTTCATACGGTCTCCGACCGCGACACCGATATGGGTGGCGGTGGAGGCCATGTGGAGCCATCGCGTCGAAGCTTGGTTGGCCTTGTGTGGAGGAATCGTGGACGGGGCTGGCGAGCGCGGCCTCGGCGTGCAAATACACCGCCAGACGCACGAGAATGAGGTTGATCGCGTGAGTGCTCTGGTCCTGATCGCAGAAGACGAGCCCGAAATCGCCGAGATTGCCATCGCCTATCTCGAGCGCGAGGGTATCGCACCGTCCATGCGCTCGATGGCAAGGTGGCGCTCGAACTGCATCTGGCGCTGAAGCCGGATATCGTGCTGCTGGACGTCAACATGCCGCGGGTCGATGGCTGGGGGGTGCTGGCCGAACTGCGCCGCCGGGGCGATACGCCGATCATCATGACCACCGCGCTCGACCAGGATATCGACAAGCTGCAGGCGCTGAGGATCGGGGCGGACGATTATGTCGTCAAACCCTATAACCCGGTAGAGGTGGTCGCGCGGGTCAAGGCGGTGCTGCGCCGGGTGTCGGGGGCGAGCACCGGGGGCGTGGTTCGCGTCGGCCGGGTCGAGATCGATGCCGAAAGCCATCTCGTGGTGGTCCATGGCGACGGTGGTGCGACCCATTTGTCGCTGACGCTGACCGAGTTCCGCATCCTCGCCCATATGGCACGCGCGCCGATGCGCGTGTTCTCGCGCGGCGAACTGGTCGATGCCTGCCTGCCGGGCGCCGAAGCGCTCGACCGGACGGTGGACAGCCATCTGAGCAAGCTGCGCAAGAAGCTGGAAGCCGCCGGAGCCGCCGGCATGCTGAGCGGCGTACGCGGCGTCGGCTACCGGCTTGCCGGCGTGGCATGAGACAGCCAGGCTCGCTGGGGAGACAGCTCGCGTTCTCGATGGTGACGGTCACCGTCTCCATGGTCCTGCTGACGCTGGTGGGCTTCTATATGACCTACTGGCTGGTCCTGAAACTTGCGCCATCGCTGCTGGGGCCCGAGGATTCGCTGATCCCCAACGGGGCCGATATCGCGGTGATCATCGTGATGAGCGCGCTGGGGCTGGTCATCGCAAGCCGGGTGGCCTTCCGGATGGCCGTACGCATCGTCGAGCCGGTCACTGCCGTCGCCCATGCAGCGCGGCTGGTTGCTGGCGGCGACCTCTCCGCGCGCGTCACAACCGGCAGGACATCGTCGGGCGAGATGACCGTCTTGGTGGACGATTTCAACGCCATGGCCGGCAGGCTGGAGCGGATGGCCAGCGATGCGGTCGCCTGGAATGCGCAGATCGCGCACGAGTTGGAACCACCCAGTGCGACGGCCGAATGGGATGGGGACCGGCTCGAATGCTGGGCCTGTGTCCAGGACCCTCAGGGTACGCGCGATACGCTTGCCGAGGCGCTCGGCATCGACAAGGCCAATATCAAGGTCACGCCGACCTGGCTGGGCGGGGCTTTCGGACGCAAGTCCAAGCCCGATTTCGTGGTCGAAGCGGCGCTGATCGCGCGCGAGATTGGCAAGCCGGTCAAGGTGACCTGGACCCGCGAGGACGATATTCGTCACGGCTATTATCACTCGGTCAGTGCACAATATTGCGAGGCGGGTCTCGACGAGAAAGGAAAATGCACCGCCTGGCTCCATCGCACGGTCTTTCCGCCGATCAGTTCGACCTTCGACAACAGCGTGACCGAGCCGAGCGACGGCGAGATGAGCATGGGGGCCACAGACATGCCCTTTGCCATGCCGAACCTGCAGATTGAGTCCGGCAATGCCAGGAGCCATCTCAGGATCGGTTGGCTGAGATCGGTCGCAAATGTCTATCACGCTTTTGCGGTGCAAAGCTTCGCGGCGGAGCTGGCGCATGCAGCTGGGCGCGACCAGAAGGACTATCTGCTCGAGCTGATTGGGCCCGCGCGCAAGATCGACCCGGCCGCCGAGGGAGCCACCTATGGCAATTACGGGGCCGAGCTCGGCGAGTATCCCATCGACACCGGTCGACTGCGCCAGGTGGTGGAAAGGGCTGCAGCCATGGCCAAATGGGGGCGCAAGCTGCCCAAAGGCCGGGGCTTGGGGATTGCAGCGCACCGCTCGTTTCTCAGCTATGTCGCCACCGTGGTCGAAGTCGCGGTGAGCGCGGATGGCACGCTGACCATCCCGGGCGTATGGGTGGCGGTAGATGCAGGAACCGTCATCAATCCGCGGCATGTGCGCGCGCAGATGGAAGGCGGAACGATCTACGGTCTGTCGAACGCGCTCTACGGTGCGATCACCGCAAAGGATGGCGCGGTGGTGCAGGACAATTTCCCGAGCTGGCGGCTGATGCGGATGGGCGAGGCACCGCGGGCCTTTGAAGTGGAGATCGTCGCTTCCGACGCGCCACCCGGCGGAGTCGGGGAGCCACCGACGCCGCCAGCAGCGCCGGCGCTTGCCAACGCGATTTTCGCGGCCACCGGCCACCGTCTGCGCACGCTGCCGTTTATCGGAGCGGACGGTAGCAAGCTGGCACTGCCCACCAAGCAGAGCGCATAGGACAAAGGAAAAATATGGCTATTTCGCTAAAGGTTAACGGAAAACCCCGCACCGTCGATGCCGCACCGGGCACGCCGCTACTTTGGGTGCTGCGCGATCACTTGGGCTTGACCGGCACGAAATTCGGCTGCGGTGCGGCGCAGTGCGGCGCATGCACGGTGCATGTCAATGGCGAGCCGACGCGCGCGTGCGTGACGCCGCACGATTCGCTCGCCGACGCCGAAATCGTCACGATCGAAGGTGTCTCCGGCGCGGCGGCGGAGGCAATCCGCAACGCATGGATCGCCAAAGATGTACCGCAATGTGGCTATTGCCAGGCGGGCCAGATCATGTCGGCAACCGCGCTGCTGAAGTCAAACCCGGCACCCGACGATGCCGCGATCGATGAGGCCATGAGCGGCAATCTTTGCCGATGTGCAACCTATATGAGCATCCGGCGCGCTATCAAGGAAGCTGCAGCGACACTATGATTCTGCCATGGCGAGGCTTGCGGCCAGTCCCCCTTAAGGTTCCGACGGAGCTGCACAGCGCCGCAAGACTTCCTCCCAATTGACGACCTGCCACCAGACGTCGACATGGTCTGCGGGGCGGCTGTGAATAATGCGAGGATGGACACGGTCACAGACATCGTTGCGCAGTCGCTGAACGTCCTGGCGCTCGGCCACAGGCCATTGCAATGTTGTGTGAGCCTCTCGGTCGACCGAATATCACGGCCCAAGCCGGGCATGGTGTGTGGCCGCGATTGTGAAGGCGCTGACGCCTAGTTTATGGAATTCCCGCCAGAAGCGATCCTTCAAATCCACCATTTTTAGTCGTCCCGGTCACTATCCTTGCGAAATCAAGAATGGCCGCTTCTAATGTAACCGGTCGTTCGACCTACGTTGGCGAACGACCGCTTCGTTTCCTGCGCCCAGCTCGAGTGTTTGCTTCTGACAAGACCCTGTAGCGCGACTTTGAGGGGGACGACCAACGTTGCCGCACCTCATCCAGCAATTGTCACCGGCACCAATTGGGACAGGTCAACTCACTAAGAGCAGTAACCGCAATGACCATCGTCCGGAATTGCTATCTCAACCGCATCGCCAGGAGCCGGAACCAGTCTCGGCCATTCGCGGACGGGCACGCCATTCAGGGTGCCTGCAATCGCTGCGATCGGCCCACCATGGGTGACGACCAGCCCACGCTGCCGGGGTAGCTCGCGCCACGCGGCAAGCGACCGGGCTGCGAGTTCCATTGTGGTCTCTCCGCCTCCGGGACGGAAGCGCGCGGGATCATCGATCATCCCATCCATCGCATCACCCGTCTCGCGATAGATGGCAGACCAGCTTCGCCCCTCCCAGCTACCAAAATCGCGCTCTTGCCAGGCCGGATCGGCGCTGGCGTCCAGTCCGGAAAGCGCCGCGATGGCTTGCGCGAGCCGCTGCGCGCGGCGAAGGCCCGAATGCAGCACGATGTCCGGCTTCCACCGCGCCAGATCGGGTGCCAGCGCCCGCACCTGCGCCGCCCCTGCCCGGCTGAGGCCCATGTCGCTCTGCCCATAGCACCGGCCCCGCCATGCACGCGCGACTTCGGTATGCCGCACCAGCAGAACCTTGGCGCACATCAGCAGGCAGCGGTAGCAGCCAGCAGCAGGATGAGCTGACCGGCATAGGCCGCAAAGCCCAGGCAATCGCCGGTGCTGCCCCCCAGTCGGCGCAGCAGTAGCGCGCGGAACCAGAGCAGGAACGCCGCTGCACCCAGCAACGCGCCGAGCAGGTGCATCGGCCGATCGATCGCAAATCCCAGCAATCCGGGCAAGGCCGTCGCCATGGCTGCGAGGAGGGTGGAGAGCCCCACCCCCGCGCCGATGTCCTTGGCAAGGCCAGTCCCCTGCGGCGCCGGAGAAACAGCCGCCATCAGCAAGACAACGAGCAGCCGACCGAACGTGGCCGACGCGACAATGGCAGCGAGCGCCTGCAACGGGGCCATGCTGCCGAGCACCGCCACTATCAGCGCTGCGCGCAGGCCGACCGCGAGTATCAGTCCCAGGCTGCCATAGCTGCCGATGCGGCTGTCCTTCATGATCCGCCGAACATCCTCCGCGTCATGGCCGCCCCCAAAGGCGTCGCAGAAATCGGCCACCGCATCCTCGTGAAACGCGCCGGTCAGCCGGGCCTCTACCGCCAGCGCGATCAGCACCGCGACCCATGCTGGCCAGAGGCTGGCCGCCGCGAGCGCGACCGCCCCCGTGATGGTACCGATACCCGCACCCACAAGCGGAAACCATGCCACGGCACGCACCAGCCCGGTGGCAACCTGGCCTGCGGTCAGCGCGGCGGTGCCGGGCACGGGAATGCGCGTGAGAAACTGGACCGCCAGTAAGGTGGGTGCCCAGAAGGGCGGTCTGTCATGCATATCAGGCCCCGATATCCGCAAGCAACGCCACATCGCTGAGCAGCGCCGCAGCGCTGTCCAGCAGCGGCAGCGCGACCAGCGCACCACTGCCCTCGCCCAGTCGCATCTGCCATTCGAGCACCGGGGCGAGGCCCAGCTGCGCCAGCGCTGCGCGATGGCCCGGCTCGGCGGAGAGATGGCCCGCGATCATCGCCGCACGCGTGCCGGGGCACAGCCGTTCGGCGATCAGCGCGGCGGCGGTCGTCACATAACCGTCGAGCAGCACCGTCGAGCCCTGCCGGGCTGCTTCGGCGTAGAAGCCTGCCATTGCGGCGATTTCGAACCCAGCGATCGCGGCCAGCGCCGGTTTGTCGGTGCGCCCGCCGAGCCGACCAACGGCTGCGGCCACGATGTCGCGCTTGACGCTGCGCATCGCCGCATCCGCCCCGGCGCCATGGCCGGTCGCGGTGTCGGCGTCGATGCCGGTCAGCGCATGGGTGATGCACGCCGCCGCCGTGGTGTTGCCTATCCCCATTTCCCCCGCGATCAGCAGACGATAGCCGGAGGCGACCGCTGCCCGCGCCTCGCCAGCACCGAGCGCCCAGGCCGTGTCGAACTGCTCCACAGACA
>NZ_LSIS01000063.1:0-422 GCF_001556365.1 Blastomonas sp. CCH1-A6
TGGAGCGGTGGCAGCTGCCACCGCTCCACGCGCGTCAAGCTCTGCCCTCGAAGCGGGCGATCAGCTGCTCCGCTACGGAAGCAATTTCGGCGGGGTCGGCGGTTTGAGTGCAATCGCCGCCTACAACAGCGCCGAGCGTGCCGCCGTCCAGTTGGACAACGTGGACACGCCACACGTCGCGCCGGAGTTCGTATTGATCGGGAAGCGGCCTCTGCATGATTTCATGAAACACTAGGTCAACCCATTGGCGCGCGTCCGGATCGGAAGACGCATCGGCGTAGTCGGCGCGGCTCGCCATGACGCTGTATCGGTCGCCTAGCATGAATTGGCGTTCGCGCGCGCGCCGGTCCTGCTCGATCCGCGTTACGCGATCTTTTTCCGCCCGCTTCATCGCCTGTTTCATCCGAACATCGTCGGCGCTG
>NZ_LSIS01000064.1:0-912 GCF_001556365.1 Blastomonas sp. CCH1-A6
TCCATGAGGCCGAAGACCCGGCAGGCATGGGTGTCTTCAGCCTGGCGGGCAAGGACACCCGGATCAGTTCGCGTCATGCCACTGCCGACACCGGATGGTCGCTGCATGTCCCCGCAGATGGCTGGACCGGCGCGCAGGACATTACCGTGGTTCCCCTTGCTCGGCCCGTCGGGACGACCATCACCTTCCTGATGCCCGGGGTGAGCGAGCAGACGACCGAGCGGATTGTGCGCGAGGTCGCGAAGTTCTACCCGCTGCCGGTGTTCTTCAATGGCGCGCAAGTGCCGCGTGAGGACTTCCTCGCCAAGGCGATCTACATCGCCGAGTGGAACGGCAGCCAGATCGGCGTGTTCGAGGGCCGCGAATATCACCAGGACCCGACGACCAACTTCCATGGCATGGTGCTCACCCGCAAGCTTGCCAGCGTCTCGGAGAGCCTTGGCGGCAAGACCTACCATGCCCGGCTCGATATCGGCGCCACCCCGGGACTTGCCCTTGTGCTCCCGGCGCGCAATGAATTCGTCGAGAACGCCGCCTTTGCGGCGCTGCAGGCAGTGTGCAAGCGCACGATCTTTGCCGCGCTGGCGCACAAAGGCCAGCACCGGCTTTCCTTCGAGAACTGGAAGGAAGCGCGCGATCTGGGGGTCGCCCTGCCGGAGGCCGACCCCTGCCTGCCCCGCTGGCATGCGGCCATCGCGGAGAGCGACAACGTCAATGTCGAGTATGAGGAAGTCACAGCAGGTGCGGACACGATCCTTGTCGCAGATCTTGAGCCCGATATTGCACAGGGACTGGAGCGCGCGCTGCGCGAGCACCCCTTGCGCCCGCACCTCGTCGAGAACCATCCTGCCTACGCAGGCTATGGCTGGTATGACGCGCTGCATCAGCTCGGCAACGTGCGCTTCTATGTTG
>NZ_LSIS01000065.1:0-1498 GCF_001556365.1 Blastomonas sp. CCH1-A6
GCGAACTGCTGGAAGGCAGCATCTATGGCGCGGTCACCACGCCGGGCGGCCTGATCGTCGATGGCCGCGTCAGCGCTGGCCGCTTCTCGGTCGATACGGCCCGTTCAGTGCTGGTCGGTCCCACCGTTTTCAACCTGGGAACCAGCGACGACAGCCTGGCACTGACGGCGGAACTGGGCCTGTCCAAGGCCTATGAGACCAAGACGATCGTCTTCACGCCGCGCATCGCCGCACAGTACCAGTATATCAACTATGGTGACGTGCGCGAAATCGGTGGCGGTCCCGCTCTGGACATCGACCGCGACAAGTTCGACAGCCTGCAGATCCGCGTCGGCGCATCGGCCAGTGCCAAGAAGACCGCGGTGTTCCGTCCGTACATCTATGCCGACTATGTCTATGATGTGCTGGAAGGCGACCGCTTCTTCGGTGCCAATTTCGCCGGAAGCACCACGGGCCGCTTCCCCTTCGCCTATCGTTCGGACGACCGGACCTGGGCCGAGGCGGGCGTCGGTCTGACCATCTCGCAGCCGACCTTCGACTTCACCGCGTCGATCGACACCACGGTGGGTCGCCAGGACTTCCAGGCGCAGCAATACTCGCTCTCGGCGCTGGTCCGCTTCTAAGCACCAGCCCGGGCGCAAGCCTGACAGAAAAGCCCGTCAGCCGAAAGGCTGGCGGGCTTTTTCTTTCTGCACCGGCGCTAGAATTTCAGCTTGTAGCGGATCCTGATGCGATGGCTGACGACGCCATTGCCTAGGCCTGCCTCCGCTCAGCCTTGGCCTGTCAAAGGCCCCGCGCCATGGGAGCTGCGCGAGGCATCGTCATCCTGAACTCGTTTCAGGACCCATCGTGCCCCAAAAAGCCGAAAGCCGCTTGGGGAGAAATGGACCCTGAAACAAGTTCAGGGTGACGGACGATGGTAACGCTCTGCGGGGAGCATGGCCTTTGACGAGCGAGGCTCCCGCTCGCTCCGCCTTACTGAAAGCTCGCCCTGAGCCCGTCGATCACGAACTGCGCCGCCAGCGCGGCCAGCAGCACGCCGAGCAGGCGCGTGATCACGGCTTCGGCCTTGGCGCCGAGCAGCTTCATCAGCGGGCCTGCGGTCAGTAGCGCGACCAAGGTCAGCAGCAGCACGGCGAGCAGCGCGGCGAGGATCGTCAGCGCGCGGTCGAGGCCGCTGTTCTGCGACACCAGCAGCATCACCGAGGCAATCGAGCCGGGGCCGGCGATCATCGGCATCGCCATCGGGAAGATCGAGACATCCTCGATCTCGGGCGTCTCCATCACCTTCTGCGCGCGCTGTTCGCGGCGTTCGGTGCGCTTTTCGAACACCATGTCGAGCGCGATCAGGAACAGCATGATGCCGCCCGCGATGCGGAAGCTGTTGAGTTCGATATGCAGCGCAGAGAGCAGCACCTCGCCGAACAATGCGAACACCAGCAGGATGCCGCCTGCGACGATCACCGCGCGGATCGCCATGCTGCGCCGCTGCTGCGCG
>NZ_LSIS01000066.1:0-563 GCF_001556365.1 Blastomonas sp. CCH1-A6
GGTGCCGACGCCCTGCTGGTGACCCCCGCCGGTTCGTTTTCCGCCAGCAGCGCCAGGCGCATCACCTGAGCTGCCCGATCCACCCACCCAGAACGACCCGATTTCACTGACCAAGTTTCACTGAGGAGTAAGCCCAAATGTCCTTCATCACCTCGCTCAGCGGCCTCAAGGCAGCGCAGACCGATCTTGCGACGGTCTCGAACAACATCGCCAACTCGAGCTCGACCGGCTTCAAGAAGAGCAAGGCCACCTTCGGTGACCTGTTCGCCTCTGCCCCGACACAGAGCACCAAGTCGGTCGCGGGCCAGGGTGTGCGCCTGACCGGCATCGTCCAGCAGTTCACGCAAGGCTCGCTCAACTCGACCGACCGCACGCTCGATCTCGCGATCGCCGGCGACGGCTTCTTCATCGTCGAAGGCTCCTCGCCGCGCCAGGCACAGAGCTTCACCCGCAACGGCAACTTCTTCGTCAACGTCAACCGCGAGGTCGTCGACAATATCGGCAACCGCGTGCAGATGCTCCCGGTCGATGCCAATGGCCGCGTGACCTCGACCGCCGCTGCC
>NZ_LSIS01000067.1:0-2198 GCF_001556365.1 Blastomonas sp. CCH1-A6
GTCCGGACCCGAGCGGGTCGATCTGTTCGGCGATTCCACATCGGGTGCGGTCTCGGCCAACCTCCCGGTCGTGACACTCGGCGAAGCGCCGCAGACGCTGGCGGCGACCACCGCAACCCCGGCAACCGCATCGGCGGCGGGCCGTCTGGGTCTGGTGTCCGATCTCAGCAACGGCATGGGTACCGCGCGGCTCGATGGCGCGCTGCTCGGTGGCACCGAGTCGGCCAGCCCGGTGGCGGCCTCGCTGGGCGATCCGATTGCACCGGCGGCATCGGCGGGCGAGACGGCCTTTGCCGGTCCGCTCAGCCCCGCGGTGATCGCAGGCAGCGTGCTCAACAACGCCAATCTGATCAACAACGGCTCGATCCTGGGCCAGCTGGTCAATTCGGCGGGCGCGACCGCCGTGAACAATGGCGTGATCCGGGGCCTGGTGATCAATGCGGGCACCTTCACCTCAACCGGAACGCTCTCGGGCGGCCTGTCGAACAGCGGCACCGCGCGGATCAGCGGCACGCTGACCGGCGACGTGCTCAACAGCGGCAGCATCACGCTCACCGGCATCACCAGCGGCATCGCGGTGTTCCAGCAGGCGGCGACCGGCAGCCTCAACCTTGCCGGGTTCGACACCACGCTGGGCGTGCTGTCGGGTGCGGGCACGATCACGCTGGGCAGCGCGCGGCTCACCACCGGCACCAGCGGCGTGAACTCGCTGTTCAGCGGGGTGATCTCGGGCACCGGCGCGTTGACCAAGACGGGCACCGGTGGACTGATCCTCGATGGCGAAAACAGCTATTCGGGCGGCACCACCATCGCTGGCGGCGTCTTGCAGCTGGGCAATGGCGGCGCCACCGGATCGATCATCGGGCCGGTGCTGAACAACGGGACGCTGATCATCAACCGCAGCAACGCCTATACCTTCGCGGGCGTCATCAGCGGCACCGGCATGTTCGTCCAGGCGGGCAGCGGTACCACGACGCTGACCGGGGCAAACAGCTATACCGGCGGCACGCTGATCTCCGCCGGCCGTCTGATCGGCTCGACGGTCTCGCTCCAGGGCCTGATCCAGAACGATGCCGCGCTCGAGTTCGCGCAAGGAACGACCGGCGTGTTCGCGGGCCGGATCGGTGGCACCGGGCTGCTCGACAAGAGCGGCGTGGGGCTGCTCGAGCTGACCGGCGATAACAGTGCGCTGCGCGGTGCGACGACGGTGCGCGCGGGCGAATTGCGCGTCACCGGATCGCTTACGGGATCGGCAACGACGGTGCTTTCGGGCGCGACGCTGTCGGGCAATGGCACGGTGGGCGGGCTGATCGCGCGCAGCGGCTCGGTCGTCTCGCCCGGGGCGGGCGGCCTTGGCATGCTGGGCGTCAACGGCGCGATCCAGCTGCAATCAGGCAGCACGCTGCGTCTGCAGGTCCAGGCACCCAGCGGGTCGGACATGCTGATCGGCAATGGCACGATGCAGCTGGGCGGCACGGCGGCGATCACCAATCTGGGCGGCACCTATGCCTTCAACAGCAACTATCTGCTGCTCCAGGCGAGCGGTGGTCGCACCGGCACGTTCGATGCGGTGACCGGCTTTGGCGAGTTCGGCATCCTCTACCGGCCCGAACTGGTCTATACCGCCAACCAGGTGCTGCTGCGCATGGCTCCCAATCTGCTCACTAACATCCTGGGCAACACGCCGCTGACCGCCAACCAGCGCTCGGTGGTGGCGCGGATAGATGCGGCCGTGACCGCGGGCTACAACCCGCAGCCGCTGTTCAACGTCTATGCGCTGCCCAATGCGCAGCAGCCGAACGCGTTCGACCAGCTTTCGGGCGAGGTCTATGCGACCATGGCGGGCGTGGGCATCGAGCAGGAGCGGCTGGTGCGCGAAGCGGTGCTGGGCCGGATCAACGCGGCCGCCGCGACCGCGCGCCAGACGCCCGAATGGGGCAATGGCGCGGGGGCCTGGGGCCAGGTGTTCGGCAGCTGGGGCGATGGCGAACGCGACGGCAACGCCGCGCGCTATGAGAGCGATCGCCAGGGCTTCATCACCGGTATCGACTATGGCAATGCCAATAGCGAGGGCAGCTGGCGGATCGGGGCGTTCGGCGTGCACATGACCAGCAAGGTCAGCGTCGATGCACGCGGATCGCGCGCCGAGGTCGAGCAGACTGGCGGCGGCCTCTATGCCGGCGTCAATACCGGCGGCG
>NZ_LSIS01000068.1:0-379 GCF_001556365.1 Blastomonas sp. CCH1-A6
TGCCACCGGCTGCTATCGAGACGTCCTCATCGCACAGGTTCGCCGCGGTGATGAAGGATTCCATGTCGATGCGTTCGGGCGGGATGCCGCCGCCGACGGCGATCTTGCCGTTGATGCGCCAGCCCAGCATCCACCAGAGCATCTGCAGCGCCGGGTTGCGCGATGCGCTCTCGCTCCATTCCCAGGTCGATTGATCGTCGGCGCGGTGCGGGCCGCTACCGCCGCGCGTGCTGTCGAGGCGCGGGTCATACATGTATGCGCCCTTGGTGCGGATCGTCACGCGCGTTGGGATCGACTGGACGAACGGGCTCTCGGTCTTTTTGGTGTTGCCGGTCAGCTTGAAGCGCAGATAGACATAGGCGAGGCCGGTGTAGCGGCG
>NZ_LSIS01000006.1:0-602 GCF_001556365.1 Blastomonas sp. CCH1-A6
GAAGCGGGACCCCCGCTTTCGCGGGGGTGACGACGAATGGCTCAAGCCATCAGCTTAAAGCGGAAACGCCTGCCTTATCGCGAGCAGCCGGCGCAGCGCGCGGCCCAGCGGCAGTTCCTCGGACATGCCCATGCCGCCGTGCAGCTGGATGGCCTGCTTGCCGACCTCGACCCCGTCCTCGCTGACCGCGCGATAGGCGGCGCGCGCGGCGCGGGTGGCGGCTTCGGCATCGCCCGCCAGATCATGCGTCACCGCCTCATAGACCAGCGAGCGCGCCTGATCGAAGGCGACCTGCATGTCGACCATGCGATGCTGGAGCACCTGGAACGAGGCGAGCGGCACGCCGAACTGCTTGCGATCCATGGTATAGGCCTGGGTGGCGAGGCACACCCGGCGCATGATGCCGGTGCCTTCGGCCGCGAGCAGCAGCCGCGCCTTGTCGATCACCTTTTCCAGCGCCTCGGCGGCCGCGCCGGGGCCGAGCAGCAGAGCGTCCGCGCCGAGCGTCGCGCCGTCGAGCTTCACATCGGCGACCCAATGGTCGTCGCGCAGGCGATAGGGGGTGACCGTGACGCCCGCGCCGTCGGCGGGGACGAGGAACA
>NZ_LSIS01000069.1:0-9750 GCF_001556365.1 Blastomonas sp. CCH1-A6
CGGGAGCCGCCTCGACCTCGTTCGCCGCTGCCATCGCCTTTTGCAGCGCGCGCTGCTGGGCGCGGAGCGCGGCATCGCGGCTGTTCGCGGCGATGCGGATGCGCGCCATGCCCGCACCGGTACCTGCCGGGATCAGACGACCGACGATCACGTTCTCCTTCAGGCCGATCAGCGAGTCGCGCTTGCCTTCCACGGCCGCCTGGGTGAGCACCCGGGTGGTTTCCTGGAACGACGCGGCCGAGATGAACGAACGCGTCTGCAGCGAAGCCTTGGTGATGCCAAGCAGCACCGGCTTGCCTTCTGCGGGCTTCTTGCCCTCGGGAAGACGGGCGTTGACCTCGTTCATTTCCTCGGCATCGAGCTGTTCGCCCGGCAGCAGCGTGGTATCGCCACCATCGGTGATCTCGACCTTCTGCAGCATCTGGCGAACGATCACCTCGATGTGCTTGTCGTTGATCTTCACGCCCTGCAAGCGGTAGACTTCCTGGATTTCGCTGACCAGATATTCGGCCAGCGCTTCCACGCCCAGCACTTCCAGAATGTCGTGCGGATCGGGCGAGCCCGAGATCAGGTTGTCGCCCTTCTTGACATAGTCGCCTTCCTGGACGTCGATGACCTTCGACTTGGGCACCAGATACTCGACCGGATCCCCCTCTTCCGGGTGGATCGCGATCTTGCGCTTGGCCTTGTAGTCGCGGACGAACTCGATGCGGCCCGAAACCTTGGCGATGATCGCATTGTCCTTGGGCTTGCGCGCCTCGAACAGCTCGGCCACGCGCGGCAGACCGCCGGTGATGTCGCGGGTCTTGGCGGCTTCGCGGCTGACGCGGGCGAGAACATCGCCGGCTTCGACCTTCTGGCCATCCTCGACCGAGAGCATCGCGCCCACGGCAAGCATGTAGCGCGCCGCTTCGCCCGAATCCTCATCCAGCAGGGTGAGGCGGGGACGCAGGTCTTCCTTGGACTTCGCCTTGCTCGATCCGCGGAATTCCACGACCACGCGCTGCGCGATACCGGTGGCATCGTCGGTCTGCTCGACCAGCGTCTTGCCGTCGATCAGGTCCTGATACTTCACGACACCGCTGGTATCGGTGATCACCGGCATGGTGAACGGATCCCATTCGGCAATCCGATCGCCGATGTTCACCTCGCCATTGTCGTCGACCAGCAGCACCGTGCCGTATGGGATACGGTGGACCGCACGCTCGCGGCCTTCCTTGTCGACGATCGCGATTTCGCCATTACGGGCGAGCGACAGGCGCTGGCCGCGCTTGTTCACGATGGTCGGGATATCCCGGTACTGCAGCGTGCCATCGGCCACCGCTTCGAGGTTCGACTGCTCGTTGAGCTGCGCCGCACCGCCGATATGGAAGGTACGCATGGTGAGCTGGGTACCCGGTTCACCGATCGACTGCGCGGCGATGACGCCGACAGCCTCGCCGATGTTCACCGGAGTACCACGCGCCAGGTCACGGCCATAGCACTTGCCGCACACGCCCTGGGTCGCTTCGCAGATCAGCGGCGAACGGATGCGCGCTGCCTGGATGCCCAGGGCCTCGATCGATGCCACGGCGGCTTCGTCGAGCAGCGTGTCCTTGGCAACGACGACATCGCCGGACTTCGCGTCGACGATATCCTCGGCCAGGGTACGGCCCAGGATGCGCTCGCCGAGCGAGGCGATGACCGAGCCACCCTGCACGATCGCACGCATTTCCAGCGCCCGTTCGGTGCCGCAGTCTTCCTGCACGATGACGCAATCCTGCGACACGTCGACCAGACGGCGGGTCAGGTAACCCGAGTTCGCCGTCTTGAGCGCCGTATCCGCCAGACCCTTGCGCGCGCCGTGGGTGGAGTTGAAATACTCCAGAACGGTCAGGCCTTCCTTGAAGTTCGAGATGATCGGCGTTTCGATGATTTCGCCCGACGGCTTGGCCATCAGACCACGCATACCGGCAAGCTGCTTCATCTGCGCTGGCGAACCACGCGCACCCGAATGGCTCATCATGTAGATCGAGTTGACCGGGGCTTCGCGGCCATGCTCGTCCTTCGGCGTCGCCTTGATCTCTTCCATCATGGCGTTCGCAACCTGGTCACCGCAACGGCTCCAGGCGTCGATCACCTTGTTGTACTTTTCCTGCTGGGTGATCAGACCATCCTGGTACTGCTGCTCATAATCGGCAACCAGCGCGCGCGTTTCATCAACCAGACGCTCCTTGCTGTCCGGAATGATCATGTCGTCCTTGCCGAACGAGATGCCGGCACGACAGGCGTGACGGAAGCCCAGGCCCATGATCGCGTCGGCGAAAAGAACCGTGTCCTTCTGACCGGTGTGACGATAGACCTGGTCGATGACGTCGCCGATTTCCTTCTTGGTGAGAAGGCGGTTGACGACATCGAAGGGCACCTTGTGGCTCTTGGGCAGACATTCGCCGATGAGCATGCGGCCCGGCGTCGTCTGGTAGCGCTTCAGATACTGGTTGCCCTGTTCGTCGGTCTGCGGAACGCGCGCGATGACCTTCGAGTGGAGCGTGACCGCACCCACTTCGAGCGCCTGATGCACTTCGGCGATATCGGCCATCAGCATGCCTTCGCCCGGCTCGCCTTCGCGGTCCATCGAAAGGTAATACAGGCCCAGCACCATGTCCTGCGAGGGCACGATGATCGGCTTGCCGTTGGCGGGCGACAGGATGTTGTTGGTCGACATCATCAGCACGCGCGCTTCCAGCTGGGCTTCCAGCGAGAGCGGAACGTGGACGGCCATCTGGTCACCGTCGAAGTCGGCGTTGAAGGCCGAGCAGACCAGCGGGTGCAGCTGAATCGCCTTGCCCTCGATCAGCACGGGCTCGAACGCCTGGATGCCCAGACGGTGCAGCGTCGGTGCGCGGTTGAGCATCACCGGGTGCTCGCGGATTACCTCGTCCAGGATGTCCCAGACTTCCTTGCGCTCCTTCTCCACCCACTTCTTGGCCTGCTTCAGGGTCATCGACAGACCCTTGGCGTCGAGACGCGCGTAGATGAACGGCTTAAACAGCTCGAGCGCCATCTTCTTGGGCAGACCGCACTGGTGCAGCTTGAGTTCCGGACCGGTCACGATGACCGAACGGCCCGAATAGTCGACGCGCTTGCCGAGCAGGTTCTGACGGAAGCGGCCCTGCTTGCCCTTGAGCATGTCGGACAGCGACTTCAGCGGCCGCTTGTTGGCACCGGTGATGATGCGGCCACGACGGCCATTGTCGAACAGCGCATCGACGGCTTCCTGCAACATGCGCTTTTCGTTGCGCACGATGATGTCCGGCGCGCGCAGTTCCATCAGCCGCTTGAGACGGTTGTTGCGGTTGATGACGCGGCGATACAGGTCGTTGAGGTCCGAGGTCGCGAAGCGGCCACCGTCGAGCGGCACCAGCGGGCGCAGCTCGGGCGGGATCACGGGGATGACTTCCAGGATCATCCATTCGGGACGATTACCGGAATCGATGAACGATTCCACGACCTTGAGGCGCTTGATGATCTTCTTGGGCTTGAGCTCCGACTTGGTCGTCTCAAGCTCCTGCAGCAGGTCGGCGCGCTCCTGCTCGAGGTCCAGATCCATCAGCATCTGGCGCACGGCTTCGGCACCGATACCGGCCGAGAAGGCGTCCTCGCCGAACTCGTCCTGCGCATCGAGCAGCTCGTCTTCGGTGAGCAGCTGATATTTTTCCAGGCTGGTCAGGCCCGGCTCGATCACGACATAGCTTTCGAAATACAGCACGCGCTCAAGCTGCTTGAGCTGCATGTCGAGCAGCAGGCCGATGCGCGAGGGCAGCGACTTAAGGAACCAGATGTGCGCGACCGGCGCGGCAAGCTCGATATGGCCCATGCGCTCGCGGCGGACCTTGGTGACGGTCACTTCCACGCCGCACTTTTCGCAGACGATGCCCTTGTACTTCATGCGCTTGTACTTGCCGCACAGGCACTCATAGTCCTTCACCGGACCGAAGATGCGCGCGCAGAACAGGCCATCACGCTCGGGCTTGAACGTGCGATAGTTGATCGTTTCGGGCTTCTTGATCTCGCCGAAGGACCAGGACCGAATGCGCTCGGGGGAAGCGAGGCCGATCTGGATCTCGTCAAAGGTTTCCGGCTTCACGGCGGGATTGTTGAATTTGGTCAGTTCGTTCATTTTTTTCGCCTTCCTGGCCCCTCACATTCGCAGAGAGGGGTTGGGGTGGGGAATTTCACAGGTGGAGCCCGTATCGGCCCCACCCCCGGCCCCTCCCCCGAGGGGGGAGGGGAGTAGGTGTTACTCCGCGGCTTCCGGCAGTGCGTCCGGGCCTTCGTCCGGATCGGGCAGCGCGTCGAGCGAGTTCAGCTCCACGTTCAGACCCAGCGAGCGCATTTCCTTGACCAGCACGTTGAAGCTTTCCGGGATACCGGCCTCGAACGTGTCGTCACCCTTGACGATCGCCTCATAGACCTTGGTGCGGCCGACCACGTCGTCGGACTTCACCGTCAGCATTTCCTGCAGCGTATAGGCCGCGCCATAGGCCTGGAGCGCCCAGACCTCCATTTCCCCGAAGCGCTGACCACCGAACTGGGCCTTGCCGCCCAGCGGCTGCTGGGTGACGAGGCTGTAGGGACCGATCGAACGCGCGTGGATCTTGTCGTCGACCAGGTGGTGCAGCTTGAGCATGTAGATATAGCCCACGGTCACCTTGCGGTCGAACTTGTCGCCGGTACGGCCGTCGTACAGATCGACCTGGCCCGACGGGTCGAGACCCGCCCGCTCCAGCATCCGCGACACGTCCGCCTCGCGCGCACCGTCGAACACCGGGGTGCCCATCGGAACGCCGTTGCGCAGCAGGCCCGCCAGCTCGACCACGCCATCATCCGAACGGCTGTCGATCTCGGCATGATATTCGGGGCCGTAAACGTACTTCAGCTTCTCGCGCACGGCATCGGGCGGCGGGCCCGCTTCCGGGTTCGGATTGGCCTCGCGCCATTCGTCGAGCGCCTTCGAGATCTGCTGGCCCAGACCGCGCGCGGCCCAGCCCAGATGCGTTTCGAAGATCTGACCCACGTTCATGCGGCTCGGCACACCCAGCGGGTTGAGCACGAAATCGACATGCGTGCCGTCTTCGAGGAACGGCATGTCCTCGATCGGCAGGATGCGGCTGATGATCCCCTTGTTGCCGTGACGCCCGGCCATCTTGTCGCCCGGCTGCAGCTTGCGCTTCACCGCGACGAACACCTTGACCATCTTGAGCACGCCAGGCGCCAGCTCGTCGCCGCGCTCCAGCTTCTCGCGGCGGTCGTCGAACTTCTCGGTGATGCGGGTCACGGCTTCGTCATACTGGGCCTTGACCGCTTCGAGATCGGCCTGAACCGCATCGTCCTCGACCGCGAACTTCCACCACAAGTGCTTCTCGACCTCATCGAGCAGCGCCTCGTCGATGGCCACACCCTTCTTCACGCCCTTGGGCGCAGCCGACGCGACCTGACCGACCAGCATTTCGCGCAGACGGTTATAGGTGGCACGGTTGAGAATGGCGCGCTCGTCCTCGCGGTCCTTGGTCAGACGCTCGATTTCCTCGCGTTCGATCGCCAGCGCACGCTCGTCCTTGTCGATGCCGTGACGGTTGAACACGCGGACCTCGACCACGGTGCCCGACACGCCCGGCGACAGACGGAGCGAGGTGTCGCGCACGTCGCTCGCCTTTTCGCCGAAGATCGCGCGCAGCAGCTTTTCTTCCGGCGTCATCGGGCTTTCGCCCTTGGGCGTGATCTTGCCGACCAGGATGTCGCCCGGATGCACTTCCGCGCCGATATAGACGATGCCCGCCTCGTCGAGGTTGCGCAGCGCTTCCTCGCCGACATTCGGAATATCGCGGGTGATGTCCTCGGGGCCCAGCTTGGTATCGCGTGCCATGACCTCGAACTCCTCGATATGGATCGAGGTGAACACGTCATCCTTCACGATGCGTTCGCTGATGAGGATCGAGTCCTCATAGTTGTAGCCGTTCCAGGGCATGAACGCGACGAGCGCGTTGCGGCCCAGCGCCAGCTCACCCAGATCGGTCGACGGGCCGTCGGCGATGATGTCGCCTTCGTTGATCACGTCGCCCACCTTCACCAGCGGACGCTGGTTGATGCAGGTATTCTGGTTCGAGCGCTGGAACTTCATCAGCGTGTAGATGTCGACGCCCGACTTGCCCGAATCCACCGAACCGGTGGCGCGGATCACGATACGGGTCGCGTCGACCTGATCGACGATACCGGCGCGCTTGGCAGCGATCGCGGCGCCCGAATCGCGCGCCACAGTCTCTTCCATGCCGGTGCCGACGAACGGCGCCTCGGCGCGCACCAGCGGCACGGCCTGACGCTGCATGTTCGATCCCATCAGCGCGCGGTTGGCGTCATCGTTTTCCAGGAACGGAATGAGCGATGCCGCGACCGAGACGAGCTGCTTGGGAGACACGTCCATCAGCGTGATGATGTCGCGCGGTGCCATCAGGAATTCGCCGGCCTGACGGGCCGAAACGATGTCCTCGGCAAAGCTGCCATCGTCGTTCAGCTCGGCGTTCGCCTGCGCGATCGTGTGCTTGGCCTCTTCCATGGCCGAGAGGTACACGACCTCGTCGGTCACCTTGCCGTCGATCACCTTGCGGTACGGCGTCTCGATGAAGCCGTACTTGTTGACGCGACTGAACGAGGCAAGTGAGTTGATCAGACCGATGTTCGGGCCTTCGGGCGTCTCGATCGGGCAGATACGGCCATAGTGGGTCGGGTGAACGTCGCGGACTTCGAAGCCCGCCCGCTCGCGCGTCAGACCACCCGGACCAAGCGCCGAAACGCGGCGCTTGTGGGTGACTTCAGCGAGCGGGTTGGTCTGGTCCATGAACTGCGACAGCTGCGACGAGCCGAAGAATTCGCGAACGGCAGCGACCGCCGGCTTGGCGTTGATCAGGTCATTCGGCATGACAGTCGACACGTCGACCGAGCTCATGCGCTCCTTGACCGCGCGCTCCATGCGCAGCAGGCCGACGCGATACTGGTTTTCCAGCAGCTCGCCCACCGAGCGGACGCGGCGGTTGCCGAGATTGTCGATATCGTCGACTTCGCCCTTGCCGTCCTTGAGATCGACCAGCGTCTTGACGACCGCCAGGATGTCCTCGCGGCGCAACGTGGTGACGGTGTCCTCGCAATCGAGCTCGAGACGCATGTTGAGCTTCACGCGGCCCACGGCCGAGAGGTCATAGCGCTCGGGATCGAAGAACAGGCCTTCGAACAGCGCATCGGCGGTTTCGCGCGTCGGCGGTTCGCCGGGGCGCATGACGCGATAGATCGCATCGAGACCCATGTCGCGGCTGTCGGCCTTGTCGGCCTTCATCGTGTTGCGGATCCACGGACCAGTGGTGACATGGTCGATGTCGAGCAGCACCAGCTGGTCGATCCCGGCCTTGTCGAGCTTTTCCAGATTCTCGGCGGTGACCTCGTCGCCCGCTTCGATATAGATTTCGCCGGTCTGCTCGTTGATCAGGTCATAGGCGCTGTAGCGGCCGAAGATTTCCTCGGTCGGGATCAGCAGGCTGGCCAGGCCATCCTTGGCGGCCTTGGCGGCGGCGCGCGGGGTGATCTTGTCGCCCGCCTTGAACGCGACTTCGCCGGTCGCGGCATCGACAATGTCGAACGCTGGCTTCATGCCGCGCCACTGCTCGGCGACGAACGGGATCTTCCAGCCGCCGGTGCCGCGCTCATAGGTCACGGTCTCGTAGAAATAGTCGAGGATTTCCTCGTCGTTGAGGCCCAGCGCGTACAGCAGCGAGGTGACCGGCAGCTTGCGCTTGCGGTCGATGCGGACGTTGACGATGTCCTTGGCGTCGAATTCGAAATCGAGCCACGAACCGCGATAGGGGATGACGCGCGCGGCGAAGAGATACTTGCCCGACGAGTGGGTCTTGCCGCGGTCATGATCGAACAGCACGCCCGGCGAACGGTGCATCTGGCTGACGATCACGCGCTCGGTGCCGTTGATCACGAACGTGCCGTTCGCGGTCATCAGCGGCATGTCGCCCATGTACACGTCCTGCTCCTTGATATCGAGCACGGAGCGGCTTTCGGTCTCGGCATCGACCTCGAACACGATCAGGCGCAGCGTCACTTTCATCGGCGCCGCATAGGTGATGCCGCGCTGACGGCATTCCTCGACATCGTATTTGGGCGATTCGAGTTCATAGTGCACGAAGTCGAGTTCGGCAGTTCCGGCGAAGTCGCGGATCGGGAAAACGCTGCGCAGCGTCTTTTCCAGGCCCGAAACATAGCCGATCGAGGGATCCGAACGCAGGAACTGTTCGTAGCTCTCGCGCTGGACCTCGATGAGGTTCGGCATTTCGCTGACTTCGTGGATGTCACCGAAGATCTTGCGGATACGCTTCATCGGGGTCGGCTTGGTGGCGGCCGATGCTCGTGCGGAAGTTGCCATAAACGTGTCTTCGCCTTTTCGTGTCTGTCGATTCGGGGCGCACAAAGACGCCAAAAGGCCGCAAGCTCATGAGAACCCCATGAACCGCAGCCTATCGCGTCAGATTATCCCTGAAGCTTCCTTCGTTCGGCAGGTCCGCGCAAACCTGTCATGTCTCGAAGCGTCCGGTGTTGGAGCGCGATATAAGCAGCGCTGTTGGACTTGTCAAACCGCCGCGCACGGCTTTGCGACGGATGACACCGCCCTGCCCCGCACGCTATGCGAGGCAGATGACACGTTACCAGCGCCATCACTGGCTGCTCGCAGCCACGCTCGCCGGACTTGCGGGCTTTGTCGATGCGATCGGCTTTCTAGAAACGGGCGGCTTCTTCACCGCCTTCATGTCGGGCAACTCGACCCGCATGGCGGTGGGCGCGGTGCACGATGCATCGGCGGCGGGGATCGCGGCGGCAATGATCGCGACCTTCGTTACCGGGGTGACGCTGGGCGCGGTTCTCGGCAACCACTGCGAGGCGCGCACGCGGCTGGCGGTGACGGTGCTGCTGGTCGCGACGTTGCCCGCACTGGCGGCGGGCCTGGCGATGGCGAGGTTGCAGGTCGCCGCGATCGGCTGCACCCTGCTCGCCATGGGTGCGGAGAACACTGCGTTCCAGCGCGAAGGCCAGGTAAGCATCGGCCTCACCTATATGACGGGCACGCTGGTCAAGCTCGGCCAGGCGCTGGCGCGGGTGCACCAGCGCGGGCATCGCGGCGAGTGGCTGCCCTATCTGCTGCTCTGGGCCGGGCTGGTGACAGGAGCGCTGCTGGGGGCGCTGGCCTTCCAGGCCTGGGGGCTGAGTGCCTTGTGGGTATCGGCAGGCCTGGGGCTGGCGCTCGCAGGCATCGCAACCCTGCCCCAGTTCGCGATGGAATAGGCTGCAAATCAGGTCAGCTTTCCAGACCCATTAAATCGGTCTGACGGTAACTTACGTCATTTCAACGGCAAAACCCGGCGATGGGCTGAACGCTTTTGCGCTTGCCGAGCGTAGCCGCCTTACCATGACAAACCTATCGCACCCCATTCGCCCGGCAAGGGCCGCGATTGCCGCCGTTCTTGCCCTGACCGCAACCCCGCTGATGGCGCAGGACATGGCTCCCGCCACCGCACCCACTGTGGCACCGACGCTGCCGCAGGCGCAGCCGGCCCAGCCTTCGGTGCCGACGACGACGCTTCCCGGTGCCGGCGCTCCGGCGGCCACGACACAGGCCCCGACCGTCCAGGCTCAGCCGCCCGCTGCCGCGCTGCCCGGCAC
>NZ_LSIS01000070.1:0-3542 GCF_001556365.1 Blastomonas sp. CCH1-A6
GAGTATCGTCATGGCCGTCACTTGGAAACACGCTCTGGTCGCGGCTGCCGCCGCTGTCGCGGTCGCAGGCTGCAACATGGTCGACGGTGCCGAGGTGCTGATCGAGGACGAATCGGGTGGTTCGGATGAGGGATGGTCGTCCAAATGGTCGGGCGAACCGTTCGACCGGATCACGCTGGCCGGGCCGGACAACATCAGCTTCACCACCGAAGGCGAGCATGCCGTCAGCGCGTCGGGCGACGAAAAGGCTCTGGAAAGGCTGCAATTCCGCGTTCGCGATGGCGAGCTGCGCATCCGCCGCAAGAAATCGACCTTCAGCTTCGGCGATTCGGGCGAGGCCGATATCAAGATCAGCGCGCCCGCGCTGCGCGCGCTGGTGCTGGCAGGATCGGGCTCGGCAAAGGTCGACCGGATGGAAGGCGACGAGATCAAGCTGAGCGTCGCCGGATCGGGCACGGCCGATATCGCGCAGCTGACCGCCAAGAAGCTCGACGGCGCGATCGCGGGCAGCGGCTCGCTCAAGCTCGCGGGCAGTGCCGACAATGCCGATATCTCGATCGCGGGATCGGGAAGCGTGCTGGGCGAGCGCTTTTCCAGCCCCGCCGTCGATATTTCGATCGCCGGATCGGGCGATGTGACCATGGCGTCGGACGGTTCGGTCGATGCGGCGCTGATGGGCTCGGGCGATGTTACCATCAAGGGCAAGGCCAAGTGCAAGAGCAGCTCGATGGGTTCGGGCACGATCACCTGCGGCTGATCCGACGGCGCGCGCCAGGCGCAAAAGCGGTTGCATGGTCGCCAGCCATGCTAGACACTCGCCCCCGTTCCTGGCTTTGCCGGGACGGGGGAGAGCGCATTGACGAACAACGACAGTCCGGTAGGGGCAGCCGACCAGCCCGGTTTCTGGGACCGGCACGTGATGCCGCGCCTCATTACCTTCTGCTGCGGCCAGCCCGCCATCGCCAAGGCGCGCAGCCGCATCGTGCCGCGCGCTGAGGGCCGGGTGCTCGAACTGGGCTGCGGCGGCGGCATCAACCTCGATCATTATGATCGCGCGCGCGTGACGGCGCTCGCCGGGGTCGATCCTTCGCCGCAGCTGCTCGATACCGCGCGCGACAAGGCGAAGGCGCGCGGCTTCGACGCCGATTTCCGCGCAGGCTACGCCGAAAGCCTGCCCTTTGCAGACAGCAGCTTCGACACGGTACTCACCACCTTCACCCTGTGCTCGGTGCGCGATCCTGAGGCTGTGCTGCGCGAAATGCGCCGCGTGCTGGCGCCCGGTGGAACGATCCTGTTCCTCGAACATGGTGCTGCGCCCGATCCCGGCCCGGCACGCTGGCAGCAGCGGATCGAACCCGTGTGGAAGCGCATTGCTGGCGGATGCCATCTGACCCGCCCGGTCAGCAGCGCCCTTGCCGGTCAGGGCTTCCGGCTGAGCGGCTGCGACAGCCGCTACATGCCGAAGACCCCGCGCTTTCTCGGCTGGATCGAGATGGGCGAGGCGCGCGCATGAAGCGGCGGTTGTTTGCGCTGGTGCTGGTGCTGCTGCTGCCCGAAGCCGCGCAGGCGGCGGACAAGCGCTTCACCCTCTCGCCGTTCGACAAGGTCCGGATCGAGGGCGATGTCGCGGTGGAGATACGCTCCGGCGCGGCGCCTTTTGCGGTGGCCAGCGGCGATCCGCGCGCGCTCGAATCGCTGTCGATGCGGGTCCAGGGCGGCACGCTTTACATCCGCCGGGCGCGCACCAGCCAGCCTACCGAGCGCCGCTATCGCCCGAAGGCACCCGAGGCTCTGCCGCTGGTGCGGCTCGATGCGCGCAGCGTCCAGTCGCTCACCCTGCTGGGCCATGGCAGTGCGAAGATCGATGCGCTGAGCGGCGCTCGGCCCAGCGCGACCATGGACGGCAACGGCTCGGTCGAGATCGGCGCGGTCGCGGCCGAGGCGCTGTCGCTCAACGTCAACGGCAGCGGCAGCCTGAAGATCGGCGGCAAGGCGGCCAGCGCACGCGCGGTGATGCTCGGCGACGGATTGATCGAAGGGATGGGGCTTGCCCTGGGCGCGCTCGAACTGATCGGCGAGGGGCCGGTGCGCGCGAAGCTCAGCGTCGCTGGTCCGGCGCGGATCTCGGTCAAGGGCGGGGCGGACATCGCGATCGGCGACACGCCGCAATGCACGGTGCGCCAGACCGGCGCCAATGCCATCCTGTGCGGCGCAGCCGAGATTGCCGCTGCTGCCCGCTGACCAGGCTGATCAGCCCTTGCGGCGGTCCATGTACCAGATCACACCGTGCAGCGCTGCGCCGCCGCCCAGGCCCGCGAGAAAGCCGATCGAGGGCTGGCCCATGAACCCGCCGATGACGGTGCCTGCCAGCGTGCCCAAAGCCATGAAAACACCACCAGCGCGGGCCGGGGGCTGACGGTTGCCTGATGTCTGATTGACCATGACCGTGCCCTTGCCATGCGCGCGCGGCTTTTGCCACCGCCAATCGCTGATGACACCGGGCGCAAAGCCTAACGCCCAGTTTACCATGCCGGTTGAACCTTCCTGCACGGCCAGCCTGTATCCCCCTCTGGACGCGGCGCCGGCAGCTTTGCCGGCACGAGGAAAGAGGACCCGAACGCGCCCATGAACCCGCCCTATATCGGAAGCCGCGAAGCCTATGAGGACGCCTGCAAGCTGCTCTCGCATTACGGCGAGACGGCGGGGATCGAGGCCTCCGACCGGGCCGAGGCAGCGCGGGCGCGCGGCAATCACATCCATTTCTGTCACTGGCGGCAGATCGAGCGGTTGCTGGTGATCCTCTCGCTCGATCAGTGCATCGGCACCATTCACTGAGGCGAAACCACCCCGCCGCTGACACACCAGTCGGCGCGGCCCGCCAGCGGGACGGCATCGAACAGCGACGCATCGGTGCCGGTCATCCACACCTGGCCTGCGCGGTCGGCGAGCTGTTCGTAGAGCGCTGCGCGCCGGGCCGGGTCGAGATGCGCGGCGACCTCGTCGAGCAGCAGGATAAGGCGGCTGCCGCGCCGCTCGGCGACCAGATCGGCATGCGCCAGTATGATCGCGATCAGCATCGCCTTCTGCTCGCCGGTCGAACACAAGGCCGCCGCCTGTCCCTTCTGCCGCATGGTGACGAGCAGGTCGTCGCGATGGGGACCTGCGAGCGCGCGGCCTGCTCCGGCATCGCGCGGCCGCCCCGATCGCAATGCGGCGATCAGCGCCTCGACCTCGACCGGACCCTTTCGCTCCAGCGCGAGCGAAGGCTGGGCGAACGGTCCGGCTTCGAGCGCGTCGATCTGCGCATCGAGCGCTTCGAGCGTATCGGCCCGGGCCAGCGCGATCGCCGCGCCATGCTCCGCCATCCGCGCTTCCAGCGCATCGATCCAGCCGGGATCGGCGGGGCGGTCGGCAGCGAGCAGCCGGTTGCGCTCGCGCATCGCCGCCTCGTAGCGCGCGGCGTGCCGGGCATGCGCGGGGTGCAGCGCCAGCACCAGCCGGTCGAGAAACCGTCGTCTGCCGCCCGCGCTTTCCAGGAACAG
>NZ_LSIS01000071.1:0-7425 GCF_001556365.1 Blastomonas sp. CCH1-A6
CCGCCCAGCCCAGCCGCGCCCGCGCCGAAGCGGACCGGCCCTGCCGGATCATCAGCACCGCGGTGATCGTGGACAGCAGGCAGATCGCGGCGGCCAGTCCGACAAAGCGGATGTCATGATCGTCGCGAATGCAAAAAAGGATATCGAACAAGGGCCTAGCTCCGGGGAAAAAGCTAGTCTCTCCTATTCCGGAACTGGTTAACAAACCGCACGCCACGGTGTCGGTAACGCAAGTCTGCGCACTCGGGCGCAATCGGACCTGGTGGAGCCGAGGGGGGTAAATTGTCAGCCTCAGGGCATATCAGGATGCCTCTAAGTCTATGATATAAAGAGGATTTCTGAAACGATGTGTCCGATTCTGGTTCAGCGCATTTCACTGCTGCCAAAGTGAAATGTGGTACGAAATGATGGAACAGATTGAGGCTCATGGGTGGATTAACTGCACTTCAGGTGAAGAACGCAAAGCCGGGGCGACACGCCGACGGACGAGGTCTCTAACCGCCGATCAGCGCCCAAGGCGACAATCCGCCACCACCAGCGCCTTCAACCTGGGTCACGCCGCCGGTCAGCAGCAACCGTCCGCCTCCACGCAGAAAACCCAGACCAGAACCACCCTCTGACGCTTCCAATGCAGAACCGTCAGGCAAGCCACAATTGCACATCCCAGACAAGGAATGGGACAGCATCAGGACGCACGGGTTGATCATGCTCCTCAAGTTCGGATCCGGCACATTCTCGCCTTAGGGGAGGCGTGGCCTAAGCCGGAGGATTTTGCAGGCTTGCTCCAGGCTGCTCGGTTTCCCTGAAGCTGGCCCGTAGTCTAAGTCCGGCAAAATCCATAAACGCGCGGACCTTCGGTATCGAGAGCCGATGCTCGGGCGCGACCAGACTGACCGGCACAGCGGGGGGCTGATCGTCAGGGAGCAACACCATGAGGCGGCCGTCGCACACTTCCTGCTGAATCTTGTAGCTGAACACCCGGACGATGCCTCCGCCATCGAGCGCCGCGCTGACCGCCGCCTCGTCCGAATTGACCATCAGGCGCGGGCGCACGCGTACCGTTCTGGCCATCTTGCGGCCCGGTGCGGCCGGAAAGCTCCAGATGTCCTCCGGACTGGCGGGCTCGATCGCGATGCAGTCGTGACTGGCCAGATCGGTAATGCACGTGGGCCTGCCGCGGCGCGCAAGATAAGATGGCGAAGCGCACAGTACCTTGCGAACCTCGCCGATCTTGAGCGCGATCAGCGACGAATCCGGAAGGGCAGCGATGCGCAGTCCTACGTCGATGCCTTCGTCGATGAGATTGGTCATACGGTTCAGCAGCAAGTATCTGATCTGGACCAGCGGATGCTCCTGCAGGAAATCGTCGACGATCGGGCGCAGCAGACGGGTTCCGAACATAACTGGTGCTGTGACGGTCAGTACGCCGCGTGGCGCGGCGCCTTCGCCTGCCGCCGATAGGTCAGCCTCGTCCAGTTCCGCCAGCACGTGGCGGCAAACCGCAGCGTAACGTTCGCCCGCCTCGGTCAGCTGAAGCTTGCGCGTGGACCGGTACAGGAGCGCTGTGCCGACATGGTTTTCAAGAGCTGCAACGGCACGGGTTACGGCGGCAGGCGAACGGCCTAGCCGCCGCCCGGCCCGCGCCATGCTCCCCTCGCTGATCGCCGTTATGAAGACACGCATGCTCTCAAGGCGGTCGATCATCGTTTCGCGCCGCGTAAGTCAAACTGTCGTGCGTCGGGCATTCCGATCCCCCCATGGCCGGCCTAATTTCCTCAGCAGCTCAGATACTCGCCGAAGAGGTCATCAGCATGGCAAAACGTTTCTTAATGACAGCGCTGGCTGCAGGCCTGCTTGCAAGCGGCAATCTCGCCGCTGCCGCCCCGACATCTGGAGCCTGCCCGTCCATCGCTGTGCCGGTCACGCATTATCGGACGACGACGGTAGACGGCGTAGAGATTTTCTACCGCACGGCAGGTTCGCCGGAAAGGCCGGCTCTCGTGCTTTTGCACGGCTTCCCGACCTCGTCGCACATGTTCCGCAATCTAATACCACTATTATCTGATAAATACTACGTGATCGCGCCAGACTATCCGGGCTTCGGCCACAGCGCGGCGCCCGACCATGCCAGCTTTGATTACAGCTTCGCGCATTACGCAAACCTGATGGATGGGCTGCTCCAGCAATTGAAGGTGTCGCGCTATGCCATGTACGTCATGGATTACGGCGCGCCCGTGGGCTACCGGCTGGCGCTCAAGCATCCGGACCGCGTGACTGCGCTGATCGTCCAGAATGGTAATGCCTACGAGGAGGGCCTCAAAGAATTCTGGGATCCGATCAAGGCCTACTGGGCTGACGGGTCGCAGGAAAAGCGCAATGCTTTGAACAGCCTGGTCACACCGGAGGTGACGAAATTCCAGTATGTCGACGGCGTAAAGGACGTGTCGCGCATCGATCCCGACAACTGGCTGCATGATCAGGTGCTGCTCGATCGCCCCGGCAATCGCGACATCCAGCTCGATCTGTTCCGCGACTATGGCACCAACATCCCGCTCTATCCGCAATTCCAGGCCTATTTTCGCCAGCACCAGCCGCCGACGCTGATCGTGTGGGGCAAGAACGACACAATCTTCCCGGCCGATGGCGCGGCACCCTATCTGCGCGACCTGCCCAAGGCCGAGTTGCACATGCTCGACACCGGCCACTTCGCTCTCGAGGACAAGCTCGACGAGATCGCCCCCCTGATCCGGGGCTTCCTCGATCGCACGCTGCCAGGCTGCTGATGCGCACCCGGCTAAAAGGAAGCCTGTTAATGGTGATCGCCGTTGCCGCTGCTGCCAACGCCCAGAGCGCCCGCGATATTCGCGGGCCATCCCCCCTACTCGCGATCGAGAACGAGCCGCCCCCGCGCTTGATCGTCGACGCGCCGCTCCCCGGCCCGCTAGCGGCGGGGCGTGTCTTCATCCAGTATCGGGCCGAGAACATGCGGATCCTGCCGGTGTTCGGGGCCGGCGCGCTCGACGTCTCGCCGCGCATCGGACACGTGCACATCACGGTCGACGGGGCGCCGTGGCACTTCGTCGATGCCAGCGGCGAGACGATCATCCTCGTCGGCCTCGCCCCGGGGGCGCACGAGGTGCTCGTCGAACTCGCCGACCCGACACACCGCGTCGTGACGCGCCAGCGGGTCCGCTTCGTTGTCCCTGCGCCCGCACCGGGGCAGCCATGATCCCGTGACCCGCACCAGTCCGGCCGCCCCGCGCCCTGTGGCTGGAACGCTTCCCCGCGGCGCCCCAACGGAGATTTGCGATGAACATGCTCACCACCAGCGACGGAACCCGCCTGTTCTACAAGGACTGGGGCGAGAAGGACGCGCAGCCGATCGTCTTCCATCACGGCTGGCCGCTTAGCGCGGATGATTGGGACAACCAACTGATGTTCTTCTTGGGCGAAGGCTACCGCGTCATCGCCCACGACCGGCGCGGGCATGGCCGCTCGACCCAGACCGATGCCGGCAATGACATGGACACCTATGCTGCCGACGTGATCGAACTCGCGCGCGCGCTCGACCTGCGCGGGGCGATCCATGTCGGCCACTCGACTGGCGGGGGCGAAGTCACCCGCTATGTCGCCCGCGCCGAGCCCGGGCGCGTCGCCAAGGCGGTGCTGATCAGCGCGATCCCGCCAGTGATGGTGCGCAAGGCCAGCAATCCGGGCGGGCTGCCGATGGACGTGTTCGACGGCTACCGGCAGGCCGTCGCTAGCAACCGCGCGCAAACCTATCTCGAGATCGCCTCGGGCCCCTTTTTCGGGTTCAACCGGCCAGGCACGTCCCCGATCGAAGGCCTGATCCGCAATTGGTGGCGACAGGGCATGATGGGTGGGATCAAGGCCCATTACGACTGCATCAAGGTCTTCTCGGAAACCGATCTGACCGATGATCTCAAAGCCAACGAAGTGCCGGTGCTGGTGATGCATAGCGACGATGATCAGATCGTGCCTTACGCCAATTCCGCGCCGCTCGCGGTCAAGCTGCTCAGGAACGGCACGCTCAAGACCTACAACGGCCTGCCACACGGAATGCCCACCACGCACGCCGACCTTATCAATCAGGACATTCTCGCCTTCATCCGGGAAGACCTCGAACCCTCCGGGATCATCCAAATGCCGCTCACTCAGACCGCGGCCAATCCCCTCTCCTGATGCTGCACTCACACGCATTTCACACTTCGCCGAAAGGACCGAATTGATGCGGCCGATCATGTTTATGCTGGTGGCGGCATTTGCCCTCACCGGCCCCAGCGCAGCGCCCGCTGCACCGCCGCCCGACGCCCGCCCGACGATCATCCTTGTCCACGGAGCCTTCGCCGACTCCTCGAGCTGGAACGCGGTCATCACCGACCTCGCGCGCGATGGCTACCCGGTCATCGCCGCCGCCGTGCCGCTGCGCAGCCTTGCCGGCGACGCGGCCTATGTCCGCAGCCTTGCCGCCAGCATTGCCGGGCCGGTCGTGCTGGTCGGTCACTCCTATGGTGGCAGCGTGATCTCAGTCGCGGCGGCCGAACAGACCAACGTCAAGGCGCTGGTCTTCGTCGCCGGGTTTGCCCCCGAGATCGGCGAGAGCCCCGCAAGCCTTGGCGCGCGCTTCCCGACCGGCTCGCTGGGCGAGAACCTCGCCCCCCCGGTGCTGCTCGCGGACGGTTCAGCCGATCTCTACATTCTCCAGGCGCGCTACTGGAAGCAGTTCGCGGCCGACGTGCCCGAAGGCCAGGCGCTCGAGATGGCAGCCACGCAGCGCCCGATCGCGCAATCGGCGCTGTCGGAACCTGCGGCAGCGTTGGCTTGGCGCAAGATACCGAGCTGGTTCGTCTGGGGCGAGCTTGATCGTAACATCCCCGCAGCCCTTCACAGCTTCATGGCCAGGCGCGCCGATGCACGCGACGCGATCCAAGTGTCCGGCGGCTCGCATGTAGTGATGATTTCCCACCCCGATGCGGTCTCTGCCATCATAAGGCGGGCGGCGGGTGCGGCCCGATGACCCACCGCTTTGCCGAGCTCATGTTCACACCCCATGTCAAGGCGCTGCAGGCGGAGGACGGCTCGCGCGCCTCCTATGCCCGCTTCGAGGAGCCGGGCTTTCCCGCACGTGACCGCCTGACGCAGAAGGAGGCCGAGTTCATCGCCCAGCGCGACAGCTTCTACATGGCGACAACCTCGGAGACAGGCTGGCCCTATGTCCAGCATCGCGGCGGCCCCGCCGGCTTCCTGAAGATGATCGACGAGCAAACCCTCGCCTTCGCCGACTATCCTGGAAACCGCCAGTTCGTCAGCTTCGGGAACATGGCGGCAAGCGATCGGGTCGCGCTCATCCTCATGGATTACCCCAACCGCCGCCGGCTCAAGCTGCTTGGCCATGCGAAGGTCATGGATGCCGAGAGCAATCCGGACCCGCTCGGGTTGTTCGACCCTCCCGGCGATGCGAACTCCGCACGCCTCGTAGTCATCGCGCTGGAAGGCTTCGACTGGAACTGCCCGCAATACATCACGCCGCGTTTCACCGAGGCCGAGATCGCCCCGCTCAGGGCGAAACTGGCGGCGCTCGAAGTCAAGGTTGCCGCGCTGACTGCAGATCAGACGTGAACCCCATGGGGCCGTCGCGCCGCGACCCAGCCAAATTCGATGCAATCAGCCAAGGAGCCAATGACATGAGCGGAGCACTTTCTGGAAAGGTGGCAGTGATCACCGGCGGAACCACAGGGATCGGATTGGCGATTGCCAGTCGCTTTGCGTCGGAAGGCGCGCATGTCTTCCTTACCGGTCGGCGACAGGCCGAGCTGGACGCAGCGGTCACATCGGTTGGCCATGATGCGGTCGGAATCCGTGCCGACATGTCCGATCTTACCGATATCAAGCGAATGTTCGACGAGGTCGGCCAGCATCATTCCCGGATCGACATTCTGGTCGCCAATGCCGGCGGGGGCGAGTTCGCGCCGCTCGACTCGATCACCGAAGAGCACTTCGACAGGACTTTCGGCACCAATGTGAAGGGGGTGCTGTTCTCCGCCCAGATGGCGCTGCCGCTCCTGCGCGACGGGGGCGCGATGATCCTCACCGGCTCGACCGCAGGTTCCGGCGGCATTCCTGCTTTCAGTGTCTACAGCGCGACCAAGGCAGCCGTGCGCAATTTCGCCCGCGGGTGGGCGCTGGACCTCAAGGATCGCCGCATCCGGGTCAACGTGATCAGCCCCGGCCCCATCGACACGCCGGGGTTGCACGGGCTCGGCAAGACCGATGAAGAGGCTGCCGAGTTCAAGGCGGCGATGGCATCCTCCGTGCCGCTGGGGCGCCTCGGTCAGCCGTCCGAAGTGGCAGCGCTCGCGCTCTTCCTTGCCTCGGACGAGGCGAGCTTCATCAACGGGGCAGAGTATTTCGTCGACGGCGGCGCGGCCCAAATTTGACGTAACTCACAGCCTGTACGCGATTTTTCTCAAAGGAACTCAATCAATGGCGCAAGTGCTTGTCACCGGCGGCAGCGGCTACGTTGCGGCTCACTGCATCGTGAAGGCACTGTATGCCGGTCACATGGTGCGAACCAGCCTGCGCTCGCTGCAGCGCGCGGACGAGGTTCGGTCCGCAGTCGTGGCGGGTGGCGTCGATTCGGACCACCTTGCCCGGCTGACGTTTTGCGAGGCGGACCTCAACCATGATGACGGCTGGAGCGAAGCCACAAAGGGATGCGACTATGTGCTGCACGTCGCCTCCCCTTTTCCTGCGACGCCGCCTTCCGATCCGCTGGACATTATCCGGCCCGCTCGCGACGGCGCGCTCAGGGTCCTGCGAGCGAGTGTGGAACAGGGCGTCCGCCGGGTCGTGCTGACATCCTCCTTTGCGGCCATTGGCTACGGGCATGAAGTCGCGGTACGACCTTTCGACGAGCGCGACTGGACCGACATCACCGGGCCAGACATAAACCCCTACATCCAGTCGAAGACGATTGCAGAACAGGCTGTATGGGATTTCATGCAGACGCACGGCCGGGACACCTTGCTTTGCGTCATCAATCCGACCGGGATTTTCGGGCCAACGCTCAGTCGGGTCCTGTCGGCATCGGTCGATCTCATTCGGCAGCTCATGGCGGGCGAGATGCCGGTCGCGCCTCTATCCTATTTCGGTGTTGTGGACGTCCGGGATGTGGCCGATCTCCACTTGCTGGCCATGACCGCTGAAGGCGCAGCCGGCCAGCGCCTTCTGGCAACCACGGAACCGCAGGAGTCCCTCTTATCGGTCTCGAAGATACTTGGGCAGGGCTTCCCCTCCTTGAAAGACCGGTTGCCGGCACGCGAAGTTGCCGACCACTCCACCGATATTGCCAGGTCACGTCCGTCAATGAGGTGTAATTTGGGGTGTGGTCACCGGGCTGCATGG
>NZ_LSIS01000072.1:0-92530 GCF_001556365.1 Blastomonas sp. CCH1-A6
AGAGACAGGCCGAGCATTTCCTGCGTGAGGCGCTGCACGCCTGGATCCTCGGCGATGCGCCGTTCACCGCCAAGCTGGTGCCCGATCAGGCAACCTATACCGAATATGATCAGCTGATGCGGCTCGCCGAATGGTATGGCCGCCAGGGGAGCGGCCAATGAGCGGCGGCAAGCCGGGCCTCCCGCCGCTGCAGGGCGATCAGGCGCTCGCGGTATCGCCCGCCGATCAGGTGTGGCTCAGCGCATCTGCCGGCACCGGCAAGACGCAGGTGCTGACCGCGCGCGTCTTCCGCCTGCTGCTCGAGCCGGGGGTGAATCCCGATGCGATCCTTTGCCTCACCTTTACCAAGGCGGGCGCGAGCGAGATGGCGAACCGCATCAATGCGCAGCTCGCCGCCTGGGTGCGGATGAGCGACACGGCGCTGGGCACAGATCTCCGGAGCATTGGGGCGAATTTCGATCCCGAGACGCTGACGCGCGCGCGCCGCCTGTTCGCCCGCGTGCTCGATGCGCCGCAGGGCGGGCTTCGCATCCAGACGATCCACAGCTTCTGCCAATCGCTGCTCGCGAGCTTTCCCGAAGAGGCGGGGCTCGCCCCCGGTTTCCGTCCGATCGAGGACCGCGACCGCATTCAGCTGGCGCGCGACACGCTGGGCGAGATGCTGGTCGATGCCGCGCAGCGGGGTGACATGCGGCTGTCCGCAAACCTCGAGGCGCTCAGCTTGAAACTGGGTGCAGAGGCGACCGAGGCCTTCCTGATGCGGTGCGCCGCCCGTCCCGATGCCATGGACGCGCTCAGGGGAGATATCCGCCCCTATCTCAACGCGGCGCTTGGCCTGAAAACCGACGAGGACGGCAGCGACCTCGCCCGGCTGTGCAGCGATGCGCTGTTCGATATCGCCAATCTCGAAGCACTGCAGGACAGCAATGTCCGCTGGGGCACCAAGACCGGGCTGGAGGTCGCGGCGAAGATCCAGGCCTGGCTCGACATGGACGAGGTTGCGCGGCTGCAGAATCTTGACCTGATCTGGCTCGCCGTCGCCAAGGCTGATGGCGATCCGCGCAAATGGGAGAGCTTTTCCGCCAAGGTCGATCCCGATTATTTCGACAAGGCCGAGAGCCTGTACAGCGACTGCAAGGCGCTGAAGGACCACGCCGCGCTCGTCGCCTTTTCGGGCGAATATGCCCGCGCGCTCGAGGTCGGGCGCGATTTTGCCTGGCGCTTTGCCGAGGCCAAGCGGCAGGCCGGGCTGCTCGATTTCGACGACCTGATCCGTGCAGCGGCCGATCTGCTCTCGGGCCGGACGATGGCGCAATGGATCGCGTTCAAGCTCGACCAGCGCTTCGACCATGTGCTGGTCGACGAGGCGCAGGATACCAATCCCAGCCAATGGGCGATCGTGAAGGGGCTGATCGACGACTATTTCAGCGGGCAGGGCAGCAAGCCGGACAGGTTCCGCACCCTGTTCACCGTCGGCGATTTCAAGCAGGCGATCTTCGGCTTCCAGGGCACGAGCCCGCAATATTATGCCGCCGCGCGTCTGCGCATCGGCGCGCAGGCGGAAGATGCCGGGCAGCCCTTTCTCGATCTCAGCCTGGATCGCAGCTTCCGTTCGACCCAGCCGGTGCTCGACATGGTCGATGCGGTGCTGGGCGATTTGGGGCCTGCCGCGCTCGGCATCATGGACGACACGCTCCCGCTGCACGAGGGACGCCAGGGACCGGGCATGGTCGAGCTGTGGCGTCCGATCGGCGAGGGGCTGGAAGAGCAGGACGAGGGTGGCGAGGGCGAGGATGCCGAGGAATGGCTTTCGGGTGCCGATCGCAAGTTCGCGCAGGGTCTCGCCGAGCGCATCGCGGGCTGGTTGCACCCGGAATCACCGACGCGGCTGTGGCTCGAGCGGCGTTCCGACGGCAAGCAGGGCTGGGCGGGCGCGGGCGACATCATGGTGCTGCTGCGCCGCCGCGGCGATCTCGCCTCGCTGATCGTCGCGCGGCTTTACGCGTCGGGCGTGCCGGTGGCGGGGATCGACCGGTTGCGGCTCGGCCAGCCACTGGCGGTGCAGGACCTGATCGCCGCGATCCGCTTTGCGCTGCAGCCGCTCGACGACCTGACCTGCGCGGCTCTGCTGGTCTCGCCGCTCGGCGGGTGGACGCAGGACGAATTGCTGGCGCACGGCTACCGGCCCGAGAAGCGCGCGCTCTGGCCGCATCTGCGCGATCAGGCGGAACATGACGAAGCGCTGCGCTCGAAGCTCGAACCGCTCTACGCGCTGCTCGGCATGGCCGATTTCGGCACGCCGTACGATTTCCTCGAACAGGTGCTGACCGGGCCGATCCAGGGGCGCGCAAAGCTGGTGTCGCGGCTCGGCGAAGAGGCGCTCGATCCGATCGCCGAACTGCTCGGCCTGGCCCAGAAATTCGCGTCCAGCCATGACGGCGGCTTGCAGGCGTTCCTGCACTGGTTCGATGCCGGCGACGAGGAGATCAAGCGCGAGCTTGCCGGGCAATCGGACATGGTGCGCGTGATGACCGTGCACGGCTCCAAGGGCCTGCAGGCGCCGATCGTGATCCTCGCCGATGCCTGTGTCGATCCGACGCGCAAGGTCGATTCGAGCTTCGACTGGCCGATCGAGATCGTCGGTCGCGACGTGAGCATCACCTTGCCGGTCTATTCGTTGCCCAAGGCGCAGCGGATAGGGCCGCTGGCCGAGGCGCACGACATCGCGCGCGAAGCCGATATGCAGGAGCACTGGCGGCTGCTCTATGTCGCGATGACGCGCGCGGCCGAACGGCTCTATGTTGGCGGCACGCTGGGCAAGAAGGCCAAGGAGCCGCCCGAGCAGAGCTGGTATGCCGCGATCGAGCGAAGCTTCATGGCGCTCGGCTGCGACTGGATCGACATGGGCGAGGGGGCCTGTCGGCGCTTCGGCAGCGACGCCGTGCCGGTGCCCCGCGCGGATGCGCCTCAGGCAGTGGAAACAGCCCCGGCGGAGGGCCTGCCCGACTGGGCGCTCAGGCCTGCCGCGCCCGAACAGCGGCCGCCGATCCCGCTCGCGCCCTCGTCGCTCGGCAAGGACGATGTCGCCAGCCCGCCGCTGTCCGGTCCCGATCGCGAGCGCGCCGCACAGCGCGGCCTCATCATGCACAGCCTGTTCGAGCGGCTTCCCGCTCTGGCTCAAGAGCAGCGGCGCGAGGCGGCGCGGCGCTGGCTGGCGCGGCAGCATGGCATCGCCGATCCGGCCGAGGCCGATGCGATCATCGATCCGGTCTGCGCGGTGATCGACCATCCCGATTTCGCCGATGTGTTCCGCGAGGATGCCCTTGCCGAAGCGCCGATCGCGGCGGTGGTGGGGCCGAATGTCGTCTCGGGCACGGTCGACCGGCTGCTGGTCGAGGAGACGCGGGTGCTGGTGGTCGATTTCAAGACCGGCCGCCGCCCGCCCGACTCGATCGAGCAGTTGCCGGTCGCGCATATCCGGCAGATGGCGGCCTATGTCGCGGCGTTGCGCCTGATCTTTCCGGGCCGCAGCGTTCAGGCGGGGCTGCTCTATACCGCCAGCCCGCGCCTTTTCCTGCTTCCAGACGAACTGCTGGCAGCCGCGAAGCTGGATTGAATCGACCGATATGAATAGTTTGGGCCGCGTGCGCTTGAGCCGCAGGACGCGACGGCCTACATCCACCCTCAAGTCACGAACAAGGAGTTTACCCCCATGGCAACCACTGCAGTCAGCGATGCGAGCTTCGAAGCCGATGTGCTGAAGTCCGACAAGCCCGTCCTGGTCGATTTCTGGGCCGAATGGTGCGGTCCGTGCAAGATGATCGGCCCGGCTCTCGAGGAGATCAGCGACGAACTCGCCGACAAGGTCACCATCGCAAAGATCAATATTGACGACAATCCCGATGCCCCGGCCAAGTACGGCGTGCGCGGCATTCCGACCATGATCCTGTTCGACAAGGGTCAGATCGTCGAGACCAAGGTCGGCGCCGCCCCCAAGAGCGCCCTCAAGAGCTGGCTCGAAGGCGCGCTCCCGGCCTGACAGCTTAAATGATGATCGCCGCTGCTTTGTCCCACATGGCTGGGCTGGCGGCGGCGAGCATGCCCCTGCGCTGGTCGCCGGGGCGATAGGGCGAACCGTCGAGCCGCGCGGCATGGCCGCCGGCCTCGAGCGTGAACAGCACGCCGGCAGCATGGTCCCAGGGCAAAGTGCGCTCGAACAGCGTCACGTCGTTCTGGCCCAGTACCAGCCGCGGATATTGCTCCGCTGCGCAGCGCGGGATGTCGACCATCGCGAACTTGCCGTCGATTGCTGCCGCCAGCGCGGCGCGGCGCGGCTCGTGAATGTATAGGGTCGAGATCGCGGCGATGGGTAGCGCCTCACCGCTTTCGCGCGCCAGCACGATCTCGTCGTTGATGAACGCACCGCCGCCGCGCACCGCATGGCACATGCGGTCGGCCAAGGGATCGTAGAGCCAGCCTGCCACCGTCTCGCCGCCCTCGACCAGCGCGATGATGATCCCGAATGGCGGGCGGCCGTGCGCGAAATTGTGCGTGCCGTCGATCGGGTCGATGATCCATGCGGTGCTGTCGTTGACACGCTCGATCAGCGCCGGATCTGCCGCCACTGCTTCCTCGCCGACGATGCTGGCACCCGGCAGGATTTCGGCCAGGCCCGCGCTCAGCCGCTTCTCGCTCTCCTTGTCGGCGATCGTCACCAAATCACCGGGCGTCTTCTCGGCAATCTGGTGCTGGGCGAGGTCCTGATAATGGTGCAGCACCACCTCGCGCGCGACGGTGCGGATCAGGGCGGAAACGGGGGCGTGGAGGGAATGGGTCATGTCAGCGGGATCATCACGTTGCGGGCATAGCCGGGGCGGACGATCAGCCGTTCGTACCAGCCGCGCAGATGCGGATAATCGCCGCCCGCCAGATTTAGCGCGAACCAGGTGTGCGCATAGGTACCCATCGGAATGTCGGCGATGCCGAAATTGTCTCCCGTGAGCCAGGGCTGGCTTGCCAGGCAATTCTCCAGAATGGCCATCATCCTGCCGGTTTCCTCGATGCCGTGCGCGATTACGGCAGGATCATGCGCTTCGGGCGGCTTGCGCACCAACATGAGAAAGACCTCGCGCTGGGCATCGGCATAGGCGAACTGCCAGTCCATCCACTTGTCGGCTGCGGCGCGCGTGCGCGGATCGGCGGGCCACAGATGCGGTGCGTAGGCCTCGGCCAGATAGCGCAGGATGGCGTTCGATTCCCACAGCACGAAGCCATCATCCTCGATCGTCGGGATAAGCGCATTGGGGTTGCGCGCCAGATAGGCTGCATCCATGCCGAACCTGCCGCCGACATCGTGGCGCAGGTAATCCAGGCCTATCTCCTCGGCCGCCCACACGACCTTCTTGACATTGTGCGAGTTGAGGCGGCCCCAGATGGTCAGCATGGCTCAGCTCCGGTAATCGGCGTTGATCGAGATATATCCGTGCGTCAGATCACAGGTCCACACCGTGGCGCGTCCCTGGCCCAGCCCGATATCGGCCTCGACCAGGATGTCGGCACCTTTCAGATGCGCGGCCACCGGCGCCTCGTCATAGCCCTGTACAACCATGCCTTGCGCGGCAACCTCGACCCCGCCGAAGCGGATCGACAGCAGGTCGCGCTCGGCAGGCTCTCCGGCCTTGCCGACCGCCATCACGACGCGGCCCCAATTGGCGTCCTCGCCCGCGATCGCGGTCTTGACCAGCGGCGAATTGGCGATCGACAGCGCGATGCGGTGCGCGCTTTCGTCCGACACCGCGCCGGTCACGCGGATCTCGATGAACTTGCTCGCGCCTTCGCCATCGCGCACCACCAGATGCGCCAGCTGGCGGCACAGATCGGTCAGCGCGGCGGCGAACGCATCGGCCCCGGTGCTGTCCATGCTCTCGATCCGGGCATGGTCGGCCTGGGCTGTAGCGAAGGCGAGCACGGTGTCGCTGGTCGAGGTGTCGTTATCGACGGTGATGCAGCTGAAGGTCCTGGCGTTCGCGGCGCTCAGCATCTGCTGCAGCAGCGCAGGCGCAATATTCGCATCGGTGAACACATAGCCCAGCATCGTCGCCATGTCGGGCGCGATCATGCCCGACCCCTTGATGACGCCAACAAGCTGCACCTTGGTGCCCCCGATCATCGCGCTCGTGGTCGCGGCCTTGGGGAAGGTATCGGTCGTGCCGATCGCATCGGTGAGCGCGCGCCAGTCGCAGGGCTCGGCGGTGAAGGCCGCCTCGAGCCCCGCGCGCGCCTTGTCCTGCGGAAGCGGTACACCGATCACGCCGGTGGCCGAGACGAAAATTTCCTCCGCAGCGCAGCCCAGCCGCGCCGCGGCGGTTTCGACCAGTAGCTGCACCGCCGCGCGGCCCTTGCCGCCGGTAAACGCATTGGAATTGCCCGCGCTGACGATCAGCGCGCGCGCCTGGCCGTGGGGCAGGGCGGCGCGGCACCATTCGACCTCGGGCGAGGGGCATTTGCTGGTGGTGGTGACGCCTGCCACACTGGTTTCCGGCACCAGCTCGACATAGCTCAGGTCACAGCGGTCCCATTCCTTGTAGCGCGCGCGGGCGACACGCGGCGTGACGCCGGCAATCGCCGGAAGATCGGGAAAGGGGAGCGCGAGCGGGGAAACCGGGTGAGTCATGTTGCCGTCCAGACCATGTAAGACTGGCTGCGGCCCTAATCGCTCTCCGGGCAAGTGCAAGCGCTTTGCCGGTGCATGCGGCAAAAGCGCTATAACTGCATCGATGTCAGGAAGCTGGTGCGGGCGGTCGGACTCGAACCGACACTCCTTGCGGAACCGGATTTTGAGTCCGGCGCGTCTACCATTTCACCACGCCCGCGTGTGGAGCGGCAGCCTATAGCGCCTTGCCCGCGTCAGGCAAGGCGCAAAAGCCGCCGCTCGATACGCGTCAGAGCTTCAGATCCCGCGCGATCGCCTTCTTCGTCGCATCGCCATAGGGCGGCAGGAAGCCGCCTAGCTTGGCGACATCGATGCGCGGCTGGCTATAGATCGCCTTGGCATGGCTGAACGTACGGAATCCGTCGATCCCGTGGTAATTGCCCATGCCCGAGTGGCCGACGCCGCCAAAGGGCAGGTCTTCCATCGCGACATGGAAGATCGTGTCGTTGAGCGTCACCCCACCCGAAACGGTCCGATCGGTGACCTTCTTGGCCTCGTCCTGGTTCTCGCCGAAATAGTAAAGCGCGAGCGGACGGTCGCGACCGTTGACGAATTCGATCGCCTCGTCGACCGTCGAATAGGTCTTCACCGGCAGGATGGGGCCGAAGATCTCGTCCTGCATCACCTTCATGTCGTCGGTGACGTTGCGAAGGATGTGCAGCGGCATCTTGCGGCTGTTGGCGGACTTGAAATCCTCGTTCGCCGGATTGACCTCGATCACCTCCGCGCCCTTTTCGCGTGCGTCCTCGAGATAGCCGGTCAGCCGCTGATGGTGCCGCTCGTTGACCACGGCGGTGTAATCGTCGTTGGTCAGCAGCGTGGGGTAGAGCGTCGCGGCGGACTGCTGGATATTCTCGATGATCTCGCGCTCGTCCTCACGGGGCACATAGAGATAATCGGGCGCGATGCAGATCTGCCCGGCATTGAGCATCTTGCCCATGGTGATCCGCTGCGCCGCCTTGGCCTTGTCCGCGCCGCGACCGATGATCGCGGGCGACTTGCCGCCCAGTTCGAGCGTGATCGGCACCAGGTTCTTGGCGGCGGCGCGCATGATATGGTGGCCGACACTGGTCGCGCCGGTGAAGATCAGATGGTTGAACGGCAGTTCCGAAAAGGCCTGGCCGACCTCGGGCCCGCCGGTGAAGAACGCGACCTCGCTCACGTCGAAATAGCGGGGCCCAAGCTCCGCAAGCAGGTTCGAGGTATTCTCGGTATATTCACTGTTCTTGATCATCACCCGGTTGCCGGCGGCCAGCGCGCCGATCGCGGGGGTGAGGCACAGCTGGATCGGGAAGTTCCACGGCGCGATCACGCCGACCACGCCGAGCGGCTGATATTCGACCCGCGCGCGCGCCCCAAGCAGGCCGAGCGGGAACTGGACCGGGCGCTTCTCGGGCTTGGCCCAATCGTCCATGTGCTTGAGCGCGTGCCGGGCGCAGTTGAGCACCGCTACGATATCGGTCATCTTCGATTGATCGGCGCTGCGATGGCCGAAATCCTCGCTCATGGCGGCGACCAGCGCGTCGCCATTGTCGTGCACCAGCTTCATCAGCCGCCGGATGCGGTCCTTGCGCGCCGCCATCGGCACCGGCAGTTCGGCGAGAAACGCCTTTTTCTGCCGCTCGAGAATCTCTTCAAGCTGGTCCGCCCTCAGCGGTGCGTCTGCCAAAGTCGCCATTCATCGTCTCCCGGTTAGCTGTTTGCCCCAAGGTGTATCGCGATAGGTTGCGAATTGAAATTTCTTTTGTGCGCGCCGCGCTCAGGCCGTTATTTCGGCGGCGTGAGCTTCAGCAGTCGGCCCTGCGATCCGCGCGCGCCGTCTTCCAGCAGCCAGATCGCCCCATCCGGCCCCTGTTCGACCTCGCGGATGCGGCCTTCCATCGTCCAGTTGTCCGCCTTTTCGGCCTTGTCGCCGTCGAGCTTCACGCGGACCAGCGCCTGGCCACCAAGCGCACCGATAAACGCACTGCCCTTCCAGGCGGGGAACAGGTCGCCCGAATAGATCATCAGGCTGCCCGGCGAGATGGCGGGGTTCCAGAACACCTTGGGCGGCTCGAAGCCGTCGCCTGGCGCGTGGTCGGGAATGTCCTTGCCGTCATAATGATCGCCGTTGGACACCTTGGGATAGCCGTAATTCGCGCCGCGCTTGACGAGGTTGAGCTCGTCGCCGCCCTTGGGGCCCATTTCCAGCTCCCACAGGTTCCCTGTGCCGTCGAATGCGAGCCCCAGCGGATTGCGATGGCCCCAGGACCAGGCCTGCGCCTTGATGCGGCCCTGATCATACATCGGATTGTCCGAAGGGATGCCGCCTGTCGGCGTCAGCCGGATCACCTTGCCGAGATTCTGATCGAGATCCTGCGCCGGATCGAACTTCTGCCGCTCGCCCGAAGAGATGTACATCATGCCATCGGGACCGAAGGCGATGCGATGGCCGTAATGGCCCTTGCCCGAAACCTTGGGCTCCTGCCGCCAGATGACCTGCAGGCCCTTGAGCGAGGCCGCGCCGTCATTGGCCATGACCAGCTTGGCGCGCGCGACGGCCGCGCCGCTGGTATCGCCATCGCCCGCCTCGGCGAAGCTGAGATAGACATAGCCGTCATTGACGAAATCGGGCGAGAGCACGACATCGCCCAGGCCGCCCTGGCCGCCATAGGCGACGGTGGGCGTGCCGCTGACATCGACCGAGCTGATCTTGCCATCGGCGGCGAAGGTCACGAGCTTGAGCTTGCCCTTCTTCTCGGTGACCAGCGCGCGGCCATCGGGCAGGAAGGTCATCGCCCAGGGTTCGTCGAACTGGCCAACCACGGTGGTTTCGAACGGAATGGTATCGACCGGCGAGATCGCCGCGACCGCTTGCGTTTCCTCTCCGCTGGCCTCGGCCTTGTCGCTGCTGTTGCAGGCGATCAAGGCAAGCGGCAGCGCCGCGCAAAGGGTCAGTCGGTGCATCTGGGTCACTCCGTTCATCATGGGTCTGATCATCGCCATCCGGGTCAAGATTGCAAACGATTCGGGTAGAGTTATGGAATGGTGGCGGGGCCTTGCGGTCGCAAGGGGCATGCGGCACAGACGCGTCATGACGGTGGCCGGTTCCCCAACATTTGATAATGTCACGATTGTCGCGGGTGTTGACGAGGCGGGCAGGGGACCGCTCGCCGGGCCGGTGGTTGCTGCGGCGGTGATCCTGTGTCCTGATGGCATAGCGGGGCTCGCCGACAGCAAGACATTGAGCTTTGCCAGGCGCGAGAAGCTCGAAGCGCTGATCCGCGAGCGCTGCACGTTCGGCATCGGCCTGGCGAGCGTCGAGGAGATCGACAGCATCAATATCCTGCAGGCGACGATGCTCGCCATGACCCGCGCGGTCGAGGCGCTGGGGCAGGAGCCGCATCAGGTGCTGGTAGATGGCAACCGTCTGCCCAAGTGGCGCTACCGCGCGCGGGCGATCGTCAAGGGCGATGCGCTGCACCCGTGCATCTCCGCCGCGTCGATCCTCGCCAAGCAGGAGCGCGACCGAATGATGCGCGCCGCTGCCATCGATCACCCGCATTATGGCTGGGATCGCAACATGGGTTATGGGACCGCCGAGCATCTGGCGGCATTGCGTTTGTACGGTCCCACTCCGCTCCACCGCCGCAGCTTCGCTCCGGTGGCGCAGGCCTGTCTGCTGTAACCTGAAAAAAATGCGCCCCGAGTCTTCGCGGCAACACCACCAGTGGTTGAGTCCCGGTTCGTTAACGGGACTCAATATGTGGATTTGGACTCATATTGTTCCGCATGGCAAACCCCCGTTAACCATTTGAACACCCGGATTCCCTAGGGTTTTGGCCTTGACCGATGGTCGCCAAGGACTCATTCAGGGCCTCGTTCCACGGGGTTAGCGGGGGTTTAAGATGGTTCAGATCGGCGAAATGCTTGCGCCAGCAAAGCGCACTCTCAAGGCGCCGCCGCGTGCCCGGGGCGCGGCGCGTCCGCCGCTGCCGCTCAACCAGATATTGAAGGGCGACTGCATCGAGGAGATGCGGCGCCTGCCGACCGCGTCGGTCGACATGATCTTCGCCGATCCGCCGTACAACCTCCAGCTCGGCGGCGATCTCTACCGCCCCGAAGGCAGCCGCGTCGATGCGGTCGACAATGACTGGGACAAGTTCGACACCTTCGCCGCCTATGACCGCTTCACCCGCGAATGGATGACCGAGGCGCGCCGCATCCTCAAGCCCGACGGCTCGCTCTGGGTGATCGGCAGCTATCACAACATCTTCCGCTGTGGCGCGACGCTGCAGGATCTCGGCTTCTGGATCCTCAACGACATCGTCTGGCGCAAGGCCAACCCGATGCCCAATTTCCGCGGCACGCGCTTCACCAACGCGCACGAGACGCTGATCTGGGCGTCGCGCGACGAGAAGTCGAAATACACGTTCAACTATCGCGCGATGAAGACGCTCAACGACGAGCTGCAGATGCGCTCGGACTGGGTGCTGCCGATCTGTGGCGGCCAGGAGCGATTGAAGCGCGGCGGCACCAAGGCGCACCCGACGCAGAAGCCCGAGGCGCTGCTCTATCGCATCCTGCTTGCCTGCACCAATCCGGGCGATGTCGTGCTCGATCCGTTCTTCGGCACCGGCACTACCGGCGCGGTCGCCAAGCGGCTGGGCCGCGACTGGATCGGCTGCGAGCGCGATCCCATCTATTGCGAAGTCGCCGAAGAACGCATCGCCGCTGCGCTGCCGCTCGATGAATCGGGCTTGAAGACCATGCAGTCGCCCAAGAGCCAGCCGCGCGTCGCCTTCGGCACCTTGGTCGAGACCGGCTATGTCCCCGTCGGCACCAAGGTGTGCGACAAGGCGCGCAAGCATTTTGCCACGATCCGCGCCGATGGTTCGCTGCTTTCGGGCGATCAGAGCGGATCGATCCACAAGCTCGGCGCGCTGCTGCAGAATGCGCCGTCGTGCAACGGCTGGACCTGGTGGCATATCGAGAGCGATGACGGCCTGAAGCCGCTCGACAGCCTGCGCCAGACCTATCTGCTCGCCACCGAACCGTGATGAACGCCGCGCGCGTCTATGTGCGGCCCGTCGGGCTGGCGGAAAGTCCGCAGACCTTTGAGGGTGCGACGATCCGGCTGGGGCACAGCCTGGTCTGGTGCCATCTGCTGGCGCTCGAAAGCTATGCGGGCGGCAAGCTGGTCGCGCGGCAGATCGTGCCGGTCGATCGCCTTGCCGAGGCGCTGAATGCGCTGCCTGCCGATCAGGCCGAGCGCGCGCAGGCCCAGCTCGCCAATCTGTCGCGCATGCATGCCCCGCTGACGCTGGGGGAACGCGTGCTGCGCTTCGACCAGCCGCAGGTCATGGGCATATTGAACGTCACGCCCGATAGCTTTTCCGACGGCGGGCGCTTTACCGACGATCCCGCGCAGGCGGCGGACGCGGGTTTTGCGATGCTGACTGCGGGCGCCTCGCTGATCGATATCGGCGGCGAATCCACCCGGCCCGAAGCGCCGGTGGTGTGGGAGGGCGACGAGATCGCGCGCGTCGTCCCCGCGATCAGGGCACTCGCGCATAGCGGTGCGATCCTCTCGGTCGATACCCGCAAGGCCGCCGTCATGGAAGCGGCGCTGGAGGCCGGCGCGCATATCGTCAACGATGTCTCGGCGCTGCTGTACGATACCCAGGCGCTCGATGTCGTGGTGCGTTCGGGCTGCCCGGTGGTACTGATGCACGCGCCATCGCAGGGCGCGAACCCGCATGCGGGCGGTGGCTATGGCCATGTCGTCACGGATGTGTTCGACTGGCTCGAGGCGCGCGTCGCCGCCGTTGTCGCGGCGGGCGTGGCGCGCGAGAAGGTCATCGTCGATCCGGGCATCGGTTTCGGCAAGTCGCTCGCCGACAATCTCGCGCTGATCAACGCGCTGCCTCTGTTCCACGCGCTCGGCCAGCCGATCCTGTTTGGCGCGAGCCGCAAGCGCATGATCGGCGCATTGTCGAACGAGGCCCCGGTCGATGCCCGGCTGGGCGGATCGGTCGCGCTGGCGATGAGCGCGATCGGCAGCGGCGCGCAGATCGTGCGCGTGCACGACGTCCCCGAAACCGTCCAGGCCGCCCGCGTCTGGCGTGGCCTGCGCGATGCCGCCTTGACGGTGCCGGGGCTCGACTGACAGAGGGCTGTCATGACCAGCTTCGTCCTCTCCATCGCCATGCTGACCTCGATCGCGCTCGTCTTCGGCGCGATCGCGCTCTTCCGCCGCGGCCAGCGCAAGCAGCCCGCGCTGATGCTGGTGCTGGCGGTGGTGATGATCGCCAATGTCGTGATCTGGTCGATCCCGACGAAGAGCGGACAATCGCTGGCAGAGACGCAAGCGCCGGAGTGATTCCCAACCACCTCCGCTCATCCTGAGCCGCGGGCTTTAGCCCGCGAACTCGAAGGACCCGCGCCCACGCAGGCCGTCTTGCGGGGCCTTGGACAGGCTCAGGCTGAGCTGAGGTGGTGGTCCATTGCTGCACTGGTAACGGATATTGCACCAGGATATGAGCGGCAGCGCTGTTTACAGACCCTGCAGAATTGATAATTTCAACTCTTATGGCTTTCCAGCGCCCTATTGTACCAAGCATTGCCCTCGAGCGGATTTGCTTCACATTCGCTTTGGTAGCGTTGCTGCTCATGGCAGTCTATTTTCTCTGGCAGCTGAGCTTGGGGAGGTTGGTTGTGTCCCAACTGCCTGAGCTGGTGTTGGTGGTGGCTTTTGCGATCCTACCGTCGGTCTGCCTTGGATTATGGCTGCGATATAGGCGACAACGCAAAATTCTAGCGCTGCGTGAACATGAGCACATTTTGCGGCAGATAACTGGCAATTAGATTTCACGTCTTTCATACTGTGGCTAATGGCCCTGCCACAAAGAAACCCCGGACATCGCTGCCCGGGGCTCCCTCATTCATCTAACGCACCACCCGCTCATTTCACATCGAACCGGTCGGCGTTCATCACCTTCACCCAGGCGGCGATGAAGTCCTGCACGAACTTCAGCTCGTTGCCGCGCTCGGCATAGACTTCGGACACCGCGCGCAGTTGCGAGTTGGAGCCGAAGACCAGATCGGTGCGCGTTGCGTGCCAGCGGGTTTCGCCGGTGGCGCGGTCGGTCCCGATGAACTCCTCGTCACCGCTCTCGTCGACGGTCTTCCAGGCCGTGCGCATGTCGAGCAGATTGACGAAGAAGTCGTTGGTCAGCAGGCCCGGACGGTCGGTGAGCACGCCCTTGCTGCTGTTGCCGGCATTGGCCCCCAGCACGCGCAGGCCCGCCACCAGCACCGCCATTTGCGGGATCGAAAGGCCGAGCAGATGCGCGCGGTCGAGCATGATCTCCTCGGTCTTCACCGTCTGCTTCGTGGCGAGATAGTTGCGGAAGGCATCGGCGCGCGGTTCGAGCGGCTCGAAGCTCTCGGCATCGGTCTGCTCTGCGCTCGCATCGCCGCGACCGCCAAGGAACGGCACCGTGACATCGAAGCCCGCATCCCGCGCCGCCTTCTCGACCGCCGCGCTGCCCGCCAGCACAATGGCATCGGCCACCGACAGGGGCCCACGCAGTTCCTCGATCTTGGCGAGTACCGTCGCCAGCTCCGCCGGATCGTTGACCGCCCAGTCCTTTTGCGGGGCGAGGCGGACGCGCGCGCCATTGGCACCGCCGCGATGGTCGCTGCGGCGATAGGTCGAGGCCGAGGCCCAGGCCGCCTTGATCAGCGCGCTCATCGGCAGGCCGCTCGCCAGGATCGCCGTCTTGAAGGCTTCGATCGCCGTATCCGAAGGCATGGTGCCTGCAGGCACCGGATCCTGCCAGATCAGGTCCTCTGCCGGGACTTCGGGGCCGAGATAGCGGACCTTGGGACCCATGTCGCGATGCGTCAGCTTGAACCAGGCGCGGGCAAAGGCATCGTCGAGCGCCGCCTGATCGTCGCGGAAGCGTTCGGATATCTTGCGATAGGCCGGGTCCATCTTCAGCGCCATGTCGGCGGTGGTCATCATCGTCGGCACCTTCTTCGAAGGATCGCGCGCATCGGGCGCCATGTCTTCGGGGTCCGGGTTGATCGGCTGCCATTGGTGCGCACCCGCCGGGCTGCGCACCAGCTCATAGTCATACTTGAACAGCAGGCGGAAATAGTCGCCGCCCCATTGCGTGGGGTTGGGCGTCCACGCGCCTTCGATGCCGGAGGTGGTGATATGGCCGCGCTCGATCTGCTCGGCATCGGTTGCCCAGCCGAAGCCCATCAGCTGCATCGCCTCGGATTCGGGCGCACCGCTCAGCTGGTCGGGAGGCACCGCGCCGTGCGCCTTGCCGAAGGCATGGCCCCCGGCGGTCAGCGCGACGGTTTCCTCGTCGTTCATCGCCATGCGCTCGAACGTGATGCGCATGTCGCGCGCCGACTGCAGCGGATCGGGCACGCCGCCCGGACCTTCGGGATTCACGTAAATGAGGCCCATCTGGATCGCAGCGAGCGGTGCTTCGAGCTCCCATCCCTTGTCGGGCTGGATGCGGGTTTCCGCGCCGGTATCGACCCAGGCTTCCTCGGTGCCCCAATAGACGTCGCGCTCGGGCTCGAACACGTCGGCGCGGCCGCCGCCAAAGCCGAAGACCGGACCGCCCATCGATTCGATCGCGACATTGCCGGTCAGGATGAACAGGTCTGCCCAGCTGATGTGCTTGCCGTATTTCTGCTTGATCGGCCAGAGCAGCCGGCGCGCCTTGTCGAGATTGCCGTTATCGGGCCAGCTGTTGAGCGGGGCGAAGCGCTGCTGCCCGCTGCTCGATCCGCCGCGGCCATCAGCGGTGCGATAGGTGCCTGCAGAGTGCCAGGCCATGCGGATGAAGAAGGGGCCGTAATGACCGTAATCCGCCGGCCACCAGGGCTGCGAGTCGGTCATCAGGGCATGCAGATCGGCCTTGAGCGCCTGGTAGTCCAGCTGCTTGAACGCCTCGGCATAATCGAAATCCGGGCCCATCGGGTCGGGCGAGGTGCCGTTCTGCGTCAGGATGTCGAGCTGCAATGCATCGGGCCACCAGTCGCGATTGGTCCGCCCCAGCAGCGCGCGGACGCCGCCATCCTTGCCCGAGAACGGGCAGTTTCCGCCCATGCCACTTGTCTTCATGTCCATCGCGCATCTCCTTCATCGAACGAATGACGCTAACATAGGAAAGTTCCATGAACGGCTGAAACGATCAAACTATGTCAGTTCAATCGACATGGTCGATCAAAACAGGACGACGACGCAACGCGACAAGGCCCGGCAAGCCGGGTTCGACACGAATATCAGGATCGATACGAGGAAATGGTCGGGGAGAGAGGATTCGAACCTCCGGCCCCTGCCTCCCGAAGACAGTGCTCTACCAGGCTGAGCTACTCCCCGACCCAGACTTCATGGTGCCTTGCGGCGCCTGGGAGGCAGGGGCGTGCCTATAGCCACGGGTTTCGAAGACTGCAAGCGGCCTTTTGCGCTTTTCTTGTCGGCCCCGCGTTGGCGGAGCTTCGAGGCCCGTGCTAGGCATGCGCGCATGGAAACAGCAGTGCAGAGTCGCGCGCCACAAGCGGCAGCGCAGGATCATTTCGAATGGCAATATCTCGACCTCATGCGCCAGGTCTGGACGCGCGGGCATGAGCGATCCGACCGCACCGGCGTCGGTACTCGCTCGGTCTTCGGGGCCAATATGCGCTTCGATCTTTCGGACGAGGCGATTCCGCTGCTCACCACCAAGCGCGTCTACTGGAAGGCGGCCGCGCGCGAGATGCTGTGGTTCCTGTCCGGGGAGACGAATATCCGCCCGCTGGTCGAGCAGGGGGTGCATATCTGGACCGACTGGCCACTGGATGCCTATCGCAAGGCGACGGGCGAGACGATCGATCGCGATGCCTTCGAGGCGCGAATCATTGCCGACGCCGATTTCGCGGCCCGATGGGGCGATCTCGGCCCGGTCTATGGCAAGCAATGGGTCGACTGGCCGGTTTACGAGCCGGTGGGCGAGGGGCTGTTCCGCCAACGCGAACGGGGCATCAACCAGATCGCCGAGCTCGTCGAGAGCCTTCGTCACAATCCCGGATCGCGCCGCCACATCTTCGAGGGCTGGAACGTCGCCGAGCTCGACCGGATGGCGTTGCCGCCCTGCCACAAGACCTATCAGTTCTTCGTTGCCGACGGAAAGCTCACCGGCCTGCTCTACCAGCGCTCGTGCGATCTCGCGCTGGGCGTGCCGTTTAACATCTTCTCCGCCGCGCTGATCACGCGGATGCTGGCGCAGCAATGCGATCTGGAGCCGGCCGAACTGATCTGGAACGGCGGCGATGTGCACCTGTATATGAACCATGAAGCGCTGGTCGAAACCCAGCTGGCGCGCACGCCTTCCGGCGCGCCGAAGCTGGTGATTACCCGGCGGCCCGACAGCATTTTCGACTACCGTGTAGAGGATTTCGAGGTCCGCGACTATGCGCCCCAGGCGCATATCGCCGCCCCCGTCGCGGTGTGAAGGGCAGCACTATTGACCTATCGCGAATCTTGAAATAATATGTCGGGGTAGGGCAATTAGTCGAAAGGCCAGCAAGAGCCGCTCCGACCCATTGCCCGCCAGCCCGAGAGGATATTTGATGGCCGATGGTCCCGCCCGCACGAACCTGCAGCCGCTTGCGCTGCACGTTCCAGAGCCCCGCTCGCGCCCTGGCGATCCGGTCGATTTCAGCGATGTGGTGATTCCCGCTGCCGGCAGCATGGCGCGTCCCGACGAGACGATCTCTCCGCACGACATGCGCGATGCCGCCTTCGGCCTGGTCCGCGTGCTCGACGAGCAGCATCAGGCTGTCGGCCCCTGGGACCCGCGGCTGTCGCCCGAGACGCTGCTGAAGATCCTGCGCACCATGGCGCTGACCCGCGCGTTCGACGAGCGGCTCTATCGTGCGCAGCGTCAGGGCAAGACCAGCTTCTACATGAAATGCACCGGGGAGGAGGCGACCTCGGTCTCCGCTGCCGCCGCTATGCAGGGCGACGACATGGTCTTCCCCAGCTATCGCCAGCAGGGCATTCTGATGTGGCGTGGCTATCCGCTGGTCGAGATGGTCAACCAGATCTACTCCAACGCGGGCGACAAGCTGAAGGGCCGCCAGCTGCCGATCATGTATTCGGTGCCCGAGCTCAGCTTCTTCACGATCAGCGGTAACCTGACCACGCAATATCCGCAGGCCGTGGGCTGGGCGATGGCCAGCGCGATCAAGGGCGATACCCGCATCGCCAGCTGCTGGTGCGGCGAGGGATCGACCGCGGAAGGCGACTTCCACAGCGCGATGACCTTCGCCTCGGTCTATAACGCGCCGGTCATCCTCAATGTCGTCAACAACCAATGGGCGATCTCGAGCTTCTCGGGCTTTGCCGGGGCCGAGCGGACCACCTTTGCCGCGCGCGCCCTGGGCTATGGCATTGCGGGCCTGCGCGTCGATGGCAACGATGCACTGGCGGTCTATGCCGCGACGCGCTGGGCAGCCGAGCGCGCGCGCGCCAACAAGGGCCCGACGCTGATCGAGCATTTCACCTATCGCGCCGAAGGACACAGCACTTCGGACGACCCGTCCGCGTATCGCAGCGCGCAGGAAAGCGCCGAATGGCCGCTGGGCGATCCGATCCACCGGCTGAAGCAGCATTGCATCGTGCTCGGCATCTGGGACGAGGAGCGCCACGCGGCGATGGACCTCGAGCTGGCTGAGATGGTCAAGCAGGCCACCAAGGAGGCCGAGAAGAACGGCGTCCTCGGGCACGGCATGCACCAGCCGTTCGAGACGATGTTCGAGGACGTGTTCGAGGAACTGCCCTGGCATCTGCAGGAACAGATGGCGCAGGCGCTGGAAGAAAGGGCCGCAAAATGGCCGAAGTGATCGAGGCTCAGAGCGACACCCGCACCATGAACATGATCGAGGCGATCAACAGCGCGCTCGACGTGATGATGGAGCGCGACGACAATGTCGTCATCATGGGCGAGGATGTCGGCTATTTCGGCGGCGTCTTCCGCTGCACCGCTGGCTTGCAAAAAAAATACGGCAAGACCCGCGTGTTCGACACGCCGATCAGCGAATGCGGCATTGTCGGCGTCGCGGTGGGCATGGGAGCCTATGGCCTGCGCCCGGTGCCCGAGATCCAGTTTGCCGACTATATCTATCCCGGCATCGACCAGCTGATCTCCGAAGCGGCGCGGCTGCGTTACCGCTCGGCAGGCGAATATATCGCGCCGATCACGGTGCGCTCGCCCTTTGGCGGCGGCATTTTCGGCGGCCAGACGCACAGCCAGAGCCCCGAGAGCCTGTTCACCCATGTTGCGGGGCTCAAGACGGTGATCCCGTCGACCCCTTATGACGCCAAGGGGCTGCTGATCTCGGCGATCGAGGACAATGACCCGGTCATCTTCTTCGAGCCCAAGCGCATCTATAACGGCCCGTTCAGCGGCTATTACGACCGTCCGGTCGAGCCCTGGTCGAAGCACGCGGCCTCGGCAGTGCCGACCGGCCATTACCGCATACCGCTGGGCAAGGCGAATGTGGTGCGCGAAGGCGAGGGGCTGACCATCCTGGCCTATGGCACGATGGTGCATGTCGCGCTGGCCGTGGTCGAGGCGAACAAGGTCGATGCCGAGGTGATCGACCTGCGCACGCTGCTGCCGCTCGATATCGAGACGATCGAGGCCTCGGTGAAGAAGACCGGGCGCTGCCTGATCGTGCACGAGGCGACGCGGACCAGCGGCTTCGGCGCCGAGCTTTCGGCGCTGGTGCAGGAGCGCTGCTTCTATCATCTCGAAGCGCCGGTCGAGCGTGTCACCGGCTTCGATACGCCGTACCCGCACAGCCTGGAATGGGCGTATTTCCCTGGCCCGATCCGCATCGGTCGCGCCATTGCCAAGATCATGAAGGACTGACGCCATGGCCACCTATACCTTCAACCTGCCCGATATCGGCGAAGGCATTGCCGAGGCGGAAATCGTGGCGTGGCATGTCAAGGTCGGCGACCGGGTCGAGGAAGACGGCCGCATCGCCGACATGATGACCGACAAGGCGACGGTTGAGATGGAATCGCCGGTATCGGGCGTGATCCGCAAGGTCGCCGGGGCCGAGGGCGATGTGATCGCGATCGGATCGATGCTGGTCGAGATCGAGACCGACGGCGAGGATGCGTCGGCGGTCGAACCCGCGCCTTCGCCGGAGGTGATCGAGGCCGAAACCCCCAAGGCTCCGCCAGCTGAGGTTGAGGCTACCGCACCGGCGCCGACCCCCGCGCCGATTGAGCCCAAGGCGGCTTCCGGAGATGCGCCGCAGCCTTCGCAGGGGAGCGCTCATGGCGGCGAGAAGGTGCTGGCATCGCCCGTCGTGCGGCAGCGCGCGCGCGATCTGGGGATCGATCTCGCCAAGGTGCGCCCCGCCGAGGGCAACCGCATCCGCCATGCCGATCTCGACGCCTATCTGAACTATGGCGGCACGCGCGCCGGGCCTGGCCGCGCGGCGGACGAGGAGATCCGCGTCATCGGCATGCGCAAGCGTATCGCGCAGAACATGGCTGAATCGAAGCGGCATATCCCGCACTTCACCTATGTCGAGGAAATCGACGTGACGAAGATGGAGGAGATGCGCGCCGAGATGAATGACTCGCGCGGGGCCAGGCCCAAGCTGACCGCGCTGCCGATCCTGATCGCAGCAATCTGCAAGACGCTGCGCGAATACCCGATGCTAAACGCGCGTTATGACGACGAGGCCAATGTCGTTACCCGCTTCGGCGCGGTGCATCTTGGCATCGCCACGCAAACCGATGCCGGGCTGATGGTCCCCGTGCTGCGCGGTGCCGAGAGCTTGAGCGTCTGGGACATGGCGAGCGAGATCGCGCGTCTGGCCGAAGCCGCGCGCAGCGGCAAGGCGAAAAGCGAGGAGCTGTCGGGCTCGACGCTGACGCTGACCTCATTGGGCCCGCTGGGCGGGATTGCGACCACCCCGGTGATCAACCGGCCCGAGGTCGCGATCATCGGACCGAACAAGATCGTCGAGCGGCCGATGGTGGTCAACGGCGCCGTCGTCATCCGCAAGATGATGAACCTGTCGATCTCGTGCGATCACCGCGTGGTCGACGGCTATGACGCCGCCAGCTTCGTCCAGGCGCTCAAGCGCCGGATCGAAACGCCGATCTATATCTTCGCGGATTGAGTTCGATCTGACAGAGGTCTGCCATCGTCACCCCCGCGAAGGCGGGGGGCCCGTTTTTCTTGTGGCCGCCTGCAGACAAGCGGGATCCCCGCGTTCGCGGGAATGACGTGTGAGAGGTCTTTTAAATCCTAACGCACGATTGCCCGGAACGTCACCCTGCGCGTCTCGCCCTGCATCAGCGTGTCGCCGACACGCCAGCGCAGATGCGTGACGTCTTCCGGATTGGCCGGGCGCCAGCTGCCATTGCCTAGCGGCACGCGCAGCGCCGACAGCGGTCCCCAGCTGCGGCCGCCGTCGATCGAGACGAGTTCGCTGCCATCGACCGTCTCGTCGAGCCGTACGGTGCGGGGCAGGGGGTTGGTCACGGTAAATCCCTGGACGGGCCGGTTGCCGGTGTTGCGATATTCGACGACATAGATGAGCCGCTCGCCCGGGCTCACCTGCCGCGCGGGTTCGAGCCGTACGCGGCGCGCGCCACCCGCCTGCGATGCGATTCGCTCTACAAAGATGGAAGCCTTGGTCATGACATCGCTTGATGCCAGGGCCGCGCCAGGCATCAGCATGGCGGTCAGCGCGAGTGCAGTGCGCAGAAGCATTCAATTCCCCGATTTGCCCCCACCGGGATGGTCCGGCTGCGGTCACGGGTAAGTGCGATCTTCCAACATATGGTTAATGGTCCAGCAGGAAAGATGAATCGATGCCGCTGGATTGTGCGCGTCATAACGGGCAGATATAGGCCGAAAACGCCCGGATCTTGGGCCGAGGGCCTATTTGCGCATGTCTTTACCTCCCGCCGAACGTACCGAAACCGATGAGCTGCGTCGCGATCGACTGCTGGCAGCGCTTGCACTGATCGCGGGTGTTGCCCTGTTCCTGGCTTTCCCTTTCGCGATGCGTGCCGGTTCCGAGTTCTTCCTGCCGCTGGCGGTCGCGATCGTGCTGTCGATCGCGCTGGTGCCGGCGCTCGAATGGATGGAGCGGCGCGGCCTGCCCTCGATGGCGGCGGCCTTTCTGTGCCTTGTGCTGTTCCTGACGATTGCCAATGGGGCGCTGGCGGTGATCGTGGTGCCGGCGACTGACTGGTTTCTGCGGCTTCCTGACCGAATCCCCAAGATCATGGAGAATCTGGCGCCGTTGATCGACCTTTATTCGGACCTGCAGAAGTTTGTCGACGATACGACTCGGCTGGTTTCGGGGTCGATGGTGAAGGCGCAGGCAGCGGCAACCGCGTCGCCCGAATCGCTGCTCGACCTGTTTGCCAGCGCCGCGCCGGCCGTCGCGCTGCAGATGGCGTTCGTCATCCTGCTGATTTTCTTCTTCCTCGCCGGCTGGACCAAGCTGCGCGAGAACGCGATCAACAGCCGCGGCAGTTTTACCGGCGCCATGGCGACCGCCCGTGTCATCCAGAACGTCGTGTCAGCAACCTCGGCGTATCTCACCACGATCACCGTCATCAATCTGCTACTGGGTCTGTCGGTGGGAATCGTGGTGTGGATGCTGGGCATGGAATCGCCCGCGATGTGGGGTGGCATTGTCGCCCTGCTCAATTTCATCCCCTATCTTGGACCAGTCTTGGCGGCAGTGCTGCTCGCGCTGGGCGGATTGATGACGTTCGGCGATCTCGGCACCGCTCTGATTCCAGCAAGCGTGCAGGTCGTCTTTCACCTGGTCGAGGCGAATCTCATCACGCCAGCCGTGCTGGGGCGCCGACTGACGATGAACCCGCTGCTGATTCTCGTGTCGCTGAGCTACTGGGCCTGGGTCTGGGGCACGACCGGCGCGCTGCTGGCGGTGCCGCTGCTCATCATCATCCAGACCGTCGTGGCGGCGGCTGGCAAGCCGGATATCGCCGGATTCCTGTTCGAATCGGGGACGCTCACCCGGCAGCCGCGCGATGGAGAAACCGCAGCGACCGAGCCACTTGCGCCGGTTCGTGGGAAAAATTGAAAGAGGCTGTTGACAGGCGGCGAGACCGCTTCTAGTGGCAGCGCTCCAACGCGATGCGGGTGTAGCTCAGTTGGTTAGAGCGCCGGCCTGTCACGCCGGAGGTCGCGGGTTCGAGCCCCGTCACTCGCGCCATTGCCCTGGTGAGATTTCACCGCAATGGTCACCTGCATGCGTTGGAAATCATTCGGAAATAGATGAAAAGATCAGGCCCGCCAGCGGCCTGTTTCCATCCATATCATCAACGGTCGCATCGGTGCGATCCAGATGATCCCGGCGATGCAGTAGATCACCGATTGCACTGCGATGTGCCAGTTGCCGATAACGCTGGAGAAGCTGGCGACGATCACCGCCCAGAGGGTGATGATACCCAGGATCGCGAAAATGCCCACGGGCTTGCGCATGGTCGGCTTCATGGCAGAACTCTCTCGTTGGTCGGCAGCAGGACCTGCTGCTCGGTAATCACCGCGTCGAGCGGCATGTCGTGATCGTCGGTCGGGACGCGCTCGGCCTGCTGCACGGTCCAGCCCAGACCGATTCGGCGGGTAGCCGGATGCTGGGCGCACCAGCCATCATAATGCCCGCCGCCCTGGCCCAGCCGGTTCAGCGAGGCATCAAAGGCGACCAGGGGCATGAACAGTGCATCGGGCACCACTTGGGGCATCGCCATATGCGGCTGCGGCCCCCAAGGGCCTTTCTCGAGCGTCTCTTCGGACCCGGTCCACAGCCTGAAGGCCAGCGGACCTGCATGCTCGCGCGTCCAGGGCAGGGCGATCATCTTGCCCATGTCGAGAAGATGCATCGCATAACGCGTTGTCGGCACCTCGCCCGGCACGGCATGGTACAGGCCGACGATCTCGGCGCTCTCGATGAGCGGCAAGATCGCGCGCGGCGGGCGGCCGAAGATCAGCGCGCGGTGCGCTTGCGGCAAGGCCTGCCAATGGTCGAGTCGCGCGGCGCGCATGGCCCGCCGCATTTCGCGCTTCTGGCTGATGATATCGGTCAAGCGCGCACCCAATGGTCAGGAAGGGAAGGGGGACCCGCCTCCGGGCCATGGTTGGAACCGCCTTGGCCGTTTGCTGGAATATCCTCTGACGCCAGTAACGTCAGGTGGGCGCCGTGTGCCTCTGGCCGGAGCCAGGACAGGGACAGCTCCCTTGGAAGATGTATCGCCTCAGGGATGTTCTCTGCAGCTCGTACCAGGCAGTCCCAGGTAGAGATTTAGGACGCGGCGCCCTGGTTCTCAAGTCCCGCTGCCAGATTCTCGATCCGTCTCGCCAGCTTCTCGATCGCACGTGCGGCCAGTTCGGTGTCGTTGTCGTGCGCCAGCAGGTCGCCCTGCTGCGGCGGGGCGGGCTCCGCCTTGGCCTTTTCCGCCGCCGTGGCCGCGAGCGCTTCTGCGGCCCGGTCCTGGGTCTCGGCAAGTTCATCGGCGAGCAGCAGCCCGGCAAACAGCAAGGCGCGGGTCTCGGTCAGTCCGCCGGAGGCACTGGCCTTGCGCGCCGCGGTGTCGAGCATCGTGCCCAGCCGCGCCAGATGCTGTTCCTCGCCGGGCTGGCAGGTGACGCTGTAGATTCGTCCGCCGATGGTCAGGCGCATATCGGGCATGGTGCTTACTCCGCCTTGGCCAGCAGGGCGTCGATACCGGCCAGCGCTTCGGCAGCGGCGGCCTTGAGCACCGCGTGGCGCTCCAGCAACTCGTCGCTGGCGGCAATGGTGTGCGACTGCAGATTTTCGGCAAGGCCGACATGCGCCGATTCCAGCCGTGACAATGCTCGCTCCAATTGTCCGATAGCCAGGATAAGTCGTTCATTTGCCATGGAATGAGCTTATCAACAAATGGCGCAAAATCAACTTTCGGACAAAGTGAGGCTTTTGCGGAACTTGACGCGGTGCACCATGGACACCAAAGGGTGACGCCAAAGCCGACTCGGCCTGCGCAGTTGCATATGCAAAATCCTGTTTTGGCGCAGGCATCTAGGCTCTGATCGAGGATCAGCAGGGAGTTTCAAGGGGCGATGTCCGTTCAGTTTCAAGATCTCGCCAATGCCATTCGCGCCTTGTCGATGGATGCGGTTCAGGCTGCGAATAGCGGCCATCCGGGTATGCCGATGGGCATGGCCGATGTCGCCACGGTGCTGTTTGGCGAGTATCTCAAGTTCGATGCCAGCGCGCCCGACTGGGCCGATCGCGATCGTTTCGTGCTTTCTGCCGGACACGGATCGATGCTGATCTATTCGCTGCTGCACCTGACAGGCTATGCGCGCCCGACGATCGAGGACATTCGTAACTTCCGCCAGCTGCACAGCCCGTGCGCCGGTCACCCGGAGAATTTCGAACTGCCGGGTGTCGAGTGCACCACCGGACCGCTGGGCCAGGGCCTCGCAATGGCGGTCGGCATGGCAATGGCCGAGCGACACCTGAACGCCGAATTTGGCGACGAACTGGTCAGCCACCGCACATGGGTAATCGCTGGCGACGGATGTCTGATGGAAGGCATCAACCACGAGGCGGTAGGCCTTGCCGGGCATCTCAAGCTCGGTCAGCTCAACGTTCTGTGGGATGACAACCGCATCACCATCGATGGCGCGACCGATCTGTCGACCAGCGAAGACATCCGCGCGCGCCATGCCGCCGCTGGCTGGCATGTCGTCGATTGCGACGGCCACGATCCCGAATCGATCCGCGCCGCGCTTGACGCCGCAGTAGCCGATCCGCGCCCGTCGCTGATCGCCTGCGCGACCGTGATCGGCAAGGGTGCGCCTAACAAGCAGGGGACTTCTGCAACGCACGGATCGCCGTTGGGCGCTGCCGAAGTGGATGCCGCCCGCGCTGCGCTGGGTTGGCAGCATGCGCCTTTCGTCGTGCCCGACGACATCCGCGCTGCCTGGACCGCCTTCGGCCAGCGCGGCGCTGCCGAACATGCCGCCTGGGCCGATCGTCTCGCCGCGTCGGACAAGGCCGCCGAGTTCAAGCGCCGCATGGCGGGGGACCTTCCTGCCGGGTTCAGCCTGTCGCAGCATGTCGCGAGCCTGCTCGCCGAGCCTCAGAAGGTCGCGACCCGCAAGGCCTCCGAACTCGCGCTCGAAGCGATCAATCCTCGCCTGCCCGAAACCATCGGTGGCTCGGCCGACCTTACCGGATCGAACAACACCAAGACCGCAGGTCTCGGCGTGTTCAATTCGGCCAATTATGGCGGTCGCTACGTCAATTACGGCATCCGCGAATTCGGTATGGCCGCCGCGATGAACGGCCTGGCGCTGCACGGCGGGGTCATCCCCTATGGCGGCACCTTCCTGGTGTTCGCCGATTATGCCCGCGCCGCGATCCGCCTGTCTGCTTTGCAGCGTCAGCGGGTTGTCTATGTGATGACGCATGACAGCATCGGCCTCGGTGAAGACGGCCCGACCCATCAGCCGGTCGAGCACGTCATGAGCCTGCGCATGATGCCCAATCTGCTGACCTTCCGCCCCGGCGACGCGGTGGAAACGGCGGAGTGCTGGGAACTCGCGCTGCAGGCCCAGTCCACCCCCACCGTGCTCGCGTTGACCCGCCAGAATCTGCCGCAGTTCCGCCGTGTCGAGGCCGAGGGCAACCAGTGCGCGCGCGGTGCCTATCGCATCAAGACTGCGGGCAACAAGCGCCAGGTGGTGCTGATCGGCACCGGTTCGGAAGTCTCGCTGGCGCTTGCCGTCGCAGACCAGCTTGAAGCTGCTGGCATCGGTGCGGATGTCGTTTCGATGCCGTGCTGGTCGCTCTTCGACGCGCAGCCCGAAAGCTACCGCGCCGATCTGCTTCCCTCGGATGTTCTCAAGGTCTCGATGGAAGCTGGCGTGACCTTTGGCTGGGAACGCTATGTCGGCCGTGATGGCCTCGCCTTCGGGATCGACAGCTTCGGCGCATCGGCGCCGGCAGAGGCGCTGTTCGACCATTTTGGCCTCACGCCCGACAAGATCACTCCCGCCGTGCGCGCCGCACTGGGGCAGGGTTGAACTGGGTCTGACCCCAAACACAACGAATTGTAAGCAGGAGAATTCCCATGGCAGTCAAGGTTGCAATCAACGGTTTTGGCCGCATCGGCCGTCTGGTCGCGCGCGCGATCCTGGAGCGCACCGACCATGACCTCGAGCTGGTCGCGATCAACGATCTGGGCGACGCCAAGGCCAATGCCCTGCTGTTCAAGCGCGACAGCGTCCATGGCGCATTCCCCGGCACGGTGAGCGCCGAAGGCGACAGCATGATCGTTAACGGCAAGGCGATCAAGGTGACTGCCGAGCGCGATCCCGCCAAGCTGCCGCATGGCGAGATGGGCGTCGACATTGCGCTCGAATGCACCGGCTTCTTTGCGGACAAGGCCAAGGCGAGCGCGCACCTCACCGCAGGCGCCAAGCGCGTCCTGATCTCTGCCCCCGCCACCGGCGCCGACAAGACCATCGTCTTCGGCGTCAACCATGACGTGCTTTCCGCCGACGATCTGGTCGTCTCGAACGCCAGCTGCACCACCAACTGCCTTGCGCCGATGGCCAAGGTGCTCAACGATCTGGTCGGCATCGAGCGCGGCCTGATGACCACGGTGCACAGCTATACCAACGACCAGAAGATTCTCGACCAGATCCATGGCGACATGCGCCGGGCGCGTGCCGCCGCGATGTCGATGATCCCGACCACCACCGGTGCGGCTCGTGCGGTTGGCCTGGTGCTGCCCGAGCTGAAGGGCAAGCTCGACGGCTCGGCGATCCGCGTGCCGACCCCCAATGTCAGCCTGGTCGATCTGACCTTCACCCCGGGCCGCGACACCACGGTTGATGAAATCAACGGCGCGCTCAAGGCTGCCGCCGAAGGTCCGCTCAAGGGCGTGCTGGCCTATACCGACGAGCCTTTGGTCTCGATCGACTTCAACCACGATCCGGCGAGCTCGACCATCGACAGCCTGGAAACTGCGGTCATCGACGGCAAGCTCGTCCGCGTGATCAGCTGGTACGACAATGAATGGGGCTTCTCCAACCGCATGGTCGATACCGCAGGCGTCATCGCCGGGCTGATCTGATCGCGGCAGACAAGACAAGGAGAGGACGCCAGCGCATGTTCAAGACCCTCGATGACCTGATTGCCGACCGCCACGGACTGGCGGGCAAGCCCGTCCTGGTTCGCGAAGACTTGAATGTGCCGATCCACGAAGGCCGGGTGTCCGATGACACCCGGCTGCGGGCGGCGATGCCGACGCTGGCGGAACTCGCCGATCATGGCGCGAAGGTGCTGGTGCTCGCGCATTTCGGCCGCCCCAAGGGCAAGGTCGATCCCGAATTCACGCTGCGCCCGATCGCGCATGCACTGTCCGAGGTGATGGGCCGTCCGGTCGGCTTTCTCGAATCGCCCGATCGCCACGCGATCGACGTGCTCGATCCGGGCAGCATCACCGTGCTGGAAAACAGCCGCTTCTTCCCCGGCGAGGAGAAGAACGACCCCGTACTGGCGAAGCAGATCGCCTCGCTCGGCGATTTCTATGTCAACGATGCCTTTTCCGCCGCGCACCGTGCGCATGTGACCACCGAAGGGCTGGCGCATGTCCTGCCCGCCTTTGCCGGTCGGCAGATGGAAGCGGAATTGAAGGCGCTGGAAGCGGCGCTCGGCAAGCCCGAGCATCCGGTCGCGGCGGTGGTCGGTGGCTCCAAGGTCTCGACCAAGCTCGACGTGCTGACCAACCTGGTCGGCAAAGTCGATCATCTGATCATCGGCGGCGGCATGGCCAATACCTTCCTCGCCGCGCGCGGGGTCGATGTCGGCAAGTCGCTGTGCGAGCACGACCTGGCTGATACCGCCAATGCCATTCTCGACGCCGCCGATGCCGCAGGCTGCACCGTGCATCTGCCCTATGACGTGGTGGTGGCAAAGGAATTCGGCGCGAACGTGCCGTGCCGCACCGCCAATGTGCACGAGGTCGAGGCCGACGAGATGATCCTCGATGTCGGCGCGGCGGCGGTCGAGGCGTTGTCCGATGTGCTCAAGACCTGCCGGACCTTGGTTTGGAACGGCCCGCTTGGCGCGTTCGAATATCCGCCGTTCGACACCGCGACCGTCGCCCTCGCACGCACCGCAGCCGCGCTCACCCGCGAGGGCACACTGGTCTCGGTCGCGGGTGGCGGCGATACCGTAGCCGCGCTCAACCATGCCGGCGCAGCGGACGATTTCTCTTTTGTTTCAACCGCAGGCGGCGCTTTCCTCGAATGGATGGAAGGCAAGGAGCTGCCCGGTGTCAAGGCACTCGAAAGCTGAGCGCCGATCCGCAACAATCAACCAATAAGCCTAAAATCAGGGAAGAGTGACAATGACCGACACCGCCGTTTTCAACGAGATGCTGGCCAAGATCGAATCGGGTCAGGGTTTCATCGCCGCGCTCGATCAGAGCGGTGGTTCGACGCCCAAGGCGCTCAAGGGCTATGGGATCGAGGACGGCGCCTGGGCCAATGACGAGGAAATGTTCGCGCTGATCCACGGGATGCGCAGCCGCATCGTCACCTCGCCCTGCTTCAACGGCGACAAGGTGATCGGCGCGATCCTGTTCGAACGCACCATGGACGGCGAGGCGGGCGGCAAGCCGGTGCCCGCGCTGCTGTGGGAGCGCGGCGTGGTGCCCTTCCTCAAGGTCGACAAGGGCCTGGAAGACGAAGCGGACGGCGTGCAGCTGATGAAGCCGATCGGCGGTCTGGGTGACCTGCTCGAACGCGCCAAGGGCCTCGGCATTTTCGGCACCAAGATGCGCTCGGTGATCAATTCGGCATCGGAAAACGGCATCGCGGCGATCGTTAGCCAACAGTTCGAGGTCGCGGGCGAGATTCTCGACCACGGCCTGATCCCGATCATCGAGCCCGAAGTGAACATCAAGAGCGAGACTCGCGCGCAGTGCGACGCGATCCTCAACGCCGAGCTGAAGAAGGCGCTCGACGCGCTGCCCGAAGGCCGCCGCGTGATGCTCAAGCTCTCGCTGCCGGCTGAGCCCGGCCTGTTCGCCGATCTGGTGGCGCACCCGGCGGTGATCCGCGTCGTCGCGCTGTCGGGCGGCTTCAGCCGCGCCGAGGCCTGTGTCGAGCTCGCCAAGAATCCCGGCGTGATCGCCAGCTTCTCGCGCGCGCTGCTCAACGATCTCAAGCACCAGATGAGCGATGACGAATTCGATGCCTCGCTCGGCGGCGCGATCGACGAGATCCACGCCGCATCGGTGGCCTGATGCCATGACTGACCCCGGTTGCCAGCTCTATCTGATCTCCCCGCTCGATGTCGGGGGGGATTTTCCGGATCGGCTGCGCGCCGCCCTGGAGGCGGGCCCGGTGGCGGCGTTCCAGTTCCGCGTCAAGGATATCGACCAGCACGCTGCGGCCAGGCTCGCCGCGCCGCTCCAGGCGATCTGCGTCGAGCATGACTGCGCGTTCATCGTCAATGACAGCATCGCGCTCGCCAAGCGACTTGGCGCAGACGGCGTGCATCTGGGGCAGGGCGATGGCGACCCGCGCGAGGCACGTGATGTGCTGGGTCGCGATGCGCAGATCGGCGTGACCTGTCATAACAGCCGCCATCTCGCGCTCGAGGCTGGCGAGGCGGGGGCGGACTATGTCGCCTTCGGCGCCTTCTATCCCAGTGAAACGAAGCAGGCCAAATACCAGGCCGAGCCCGAGATCCTGAGCTGGTGGTCTTCAATGATGGAACTACCCTGTGTCGCGATCGGCGGGATTACCACGGCGAATGCCGTACCGCTGGTGCAGGCGGGGGCGGATTTTCTGGCGGTATCAGGTGGGGTGTGGAGCCACCAGGATGGCCCGGCCTCAGCCGTGCGAGAGTTCCTTGCGATCATGGCCGAACACCGCCGTACAGACGCGGCCTGAGCTTTCCAACCGGGTCAGATAGCTAACAAAATCTGCCTCGAATTCCTCGACATCGGGCGTCCCTTCACCACGCCCCGAATGCGCCGAGGCAATCTCGTTGCGGGTGCGGCCGAAAATGCCGGCGGCGGGTGTCTTGATGCTGAACAAAGGCATGGTCGTCTGGTCCAATCCCCGGCGGCTTCATAGCAGCTTTGGGGCTCTCGTTGCTATACTATCTGCGATCTGCGTTAGATAGGAAGAAACCGTCATCTTGACGTCATATCGACAGGGATGCGTCTCCGCACGACCGATGCGATCTGTCCGCACCGAACGTATGCAAACGCGAGCCAAAGCGCTTGCCATGCCCGCATCATGCGCCTAGAGGGCCTGTCCATTCCCTGAAATCCAACGGAAACGAGCCTCGCATGAAGATCAGCGGTGTCGATATTCGCCCCGGTAACATTCTGGAACATGAAGGTGGCATCTGGAAGGTTGCCAAGATTCAGCACACCCAGCCCGGCAAGGGCGGTGCCTTCATGCAGGTCGAGATGAAGAATCTCGAGGACGGCCGCAAGACCAACATCCGTTATCGCAGCGCCGACACGGTCGAGAAGGTCCGGCTCGATACCAAGGATTTCCAGTTCCTGTTCGCCGATGGCGACGATTATGTCTTTATGGACCAGGAAACCTACGACCAGATCACCATTGCAGCCAAGTTGCTGGGTGATGAAGCCGCCTTCCTGCAGGATGGGATGCAGGTCACGCTCGAGCTCTATGACGAGCGCCCGATCTCGGTTCAGCTGCCCGATACGATCGAAGCGACGATCGTCGAGGCCGATGCGGTGGTGAAGGGGCAGACGGCCTCGTCGAGCTACAAGCCTGCGATCCTCGACAATGGCGTGCGCGTCATGGTGCCGCCGCATATCAGCAGCGGTACGCGCATTGTCGTCGACGTTTACGCCAAGGAATATGTCCGCAAGGCGGACTGATCGGACCTGTATTCATGCCTGCCATTTCAGCCATCATCCGTGTCATGGAAAGCGCCGCGCGCAAGGCCGGCGGCCGCCTGCGGCGTGACTTTGGCGAGGTGGAGCATCTCCAGGTCTCGAAAAAGGGCCCGGCGGATTTCGTGTCCAAGGCCGACCAGCATGCCGAACGCGTGCTCTATGACGAACTGAGCAAGGCGCGTCCGGGCTGGGGTTTCCTGCTCGAAGAGGGCGGTGACATCCCCGCCGAGCCCGGCAAGCCGCGGTTCATCATCGATCCGCTCGACGGCACCAGCAACTTCCTGCACGGCATTCCGCATTTTGCGATCTCGATCGCAGTCCAGGAACCGGCGCTCGACGGCAAGGGCTGGGGCGAGATCAGCGCAGCGCTGATCTATCAGCCGGTCACGGACGAAAGCTATTGGGCCGAAAAGTCGCGCGGTGCGTGGCTGCACGATCGCCGTCTGCGCGTGTCGGGCCGCCGCAATCTGAGCGAGGCGCTGATCGCCACGGGTATCCCGTTCCTCGGCCATGGCGACATGGCGGAATGGACGCGCATCTTCGGCGCGATTGCACCTGAAGTGGCAGGCATCCGGCGCTTTGGCGCCGCCTCGCTCGATCTTGCCTGGCTCGCCGCCGGCAAGTTCGACGGCTTCTGGGAAAGCGGTCTCAAGCCGTGGGACGTCGCTGCCGGCATATTGCTGGTGCGCGAAGCGGGCGGTTTCGTCACCGACTTCCGCGGCGGCAGCCAGCCGATGGAACGCCAGCAGGTGATTGCAGGCAACGACGCGCTGCATTCGCGCCTGCATAAGCTGCTGGTCGGCGCGCTGCGCTGAGCCTTCCCTGCAGGCAGTTTCCCGTCATTCCCGCGAACGCGGGAATCCCGCTATTGAATCCGACCGGGTGATAGTAGTGGGCCCCCCGCTTTCGCGGGGGTGACGGGTCAGAGCAGTCCGAACTATTCGGTCACGAAGCGTCGATATTGCTGCATCTGGTCGAGCCAGACGCTCAAATTCTCGTTGAACACCGCCTGCGGAATGCCGCCCTTGTCGGTGTCGACGTCCATCACCAGCACCGGATCATCCTCGTCGTCGCGATAGGCACGCACGAAGCGCTTTTTCGCGTTCCATTCGTTGAGCTTCTCGAGACTGAAACCCTTGCGGTCGTTGAAGCCGAAATAGAATTGCAGCGTCGCGCAATTGGTGCGGGCGTCATCGCAGTTCATCAGTGCGACCAGAAAGGGCATGTCGTCATAGGCGCTGCGGATATAGGGATTGCCCTCTCCCTGCTTCAGTTCGCTCGGCAGACCGCGCGCCTTCAGCACTGCCTCGATGCTCTGTGGACTGCTTGCCATCACATTCTGCGCCTGAGCGGGCAGGGCCGTGACCGCCGCGAGCACGGCGGCTGCAAGAACTCCCGAACGATACCCCTTCATTATGCCGATTCCCTCCATTTTGCCGGTGCATGCTGCGGCGCAACGATGCACTAGCCCGGCAACCCTGTTCCGATTGTGCCGAAACGCACAGAAATGCGCAACTTTTCGTCGCTTTCTGCCCTGTAACCTGTGCGTCAAAAAAGGGGGTGATCCGGCTTGCGATAGGCGGTCCGCTGGCCTAAAGACGCCCCAAGCAACACGCACGAATGGGACGCGCGCATGGCCGAATATCTGCCGATCCTGCTGTTCCTGGCGGTCGCTCTGCTCTTGTCGGTGGCGTTTGTCTTTCTGCCGATCGGGGTATCGCGGCTCACAGGAGCGCACAAACCGACTGTCGCCAAACTGAGCGAATATGAATGCGGCTTTCCCGCGTTCGAGGATTCGCGCAGCCAGTTCGACGTCCGCTTCTACCTCGTCGCCATCCTGTTCATCATCTTCGATCTTGAAGCCGCGTTCCTGTTCCCCTGGGCAGTCTCGCTGGAACAGATCGGCTGGGCCGGCTGGCTCACGATGATGGTGTTCCTTTTCGAACTGGTCATCGGCCTGATTTACGCATGGAAAGTGGGAGCACTCGATTGGGAGTAAATCCGCAAAATCCGGCGCTCGTCACCGGCACCTCCGGCGCGGTCGTTCCGCCTGCCGGGACGCTGCCTGACGCCGGTTTCTTCAACGACATCAATGCCGAAGTGTCGGACAAGGGCTTTCTGGTCACCTCGACCGAGGAGCTGTTCCAATGGGCACGCACCGGATCGCTCTGGTGGATGACCTTTGGCCTGGCCTGCTGCGCGGTGGAGATGATCCACGTCAACATGCCGCGCTACGACATGGAGCGCTTCGGCGTCGCGCCGCGCGCCTCGCCGCGCCAGTCGGACGTGATGATCGTCGCCGGGACCCTGTGCAACAAGATGGCTCCGGCGCTGCGCCGCGTCTACGACCAGATGTCCGAACCGAAATACGTCATTTCGATGGGCAGCTGCGCCAATGGCGGTGGCTATTATCATTACAGTTATTCGGTGGTGCGCGGCTGCGACCGCATCGTGCCGGTGGACATCTATGTTCCCGGCTGCCCGCCGACTGCCGAGGCTCTGCTCTACGGTGTGATGCAGTTGCAGCGCAAGATCCGCCGGGTCGGCACGATCGAACGCTGATTGAGAGTGAAGGGCCTGCTGTGGAGGCGGGCCGCGAACGATACGCACGTTAAGGGACGCACATGGGACATTCGGCGCCACGCTATGCCGTTCTCGATGGCCTGGGCGATGCTGTCGCCGCCACGCTGGGCAACCGGCTGCTGGCGACGCGCTTCACCCAGGGCGAGTATTGCTTCACCGTCCGCCGTGAGGCGGTGGCGGAGGCGCTCGACCTGTTGCGTGACGTTCACGAGTATCAACAGCTCATGGAGATCGCGGGCGTCGATTATCCCGACCGTGCCGAGCGGTTCGAAGTCGTCTACTGCCTGCTCAGCCTGACGAAGAACCACCGCATCCGCGTCGCGTGCACTACCGACGAGGACACCCCGGTGCCGACCGTCACCCATATCTGGGAAGTGGCCGGCTGGCTCGAGCGCGAAGTGTACGACATGTACGGCGTGATCTTTGCCGGAAACCAGGACCTGCGGCGCATCCTCACCGATTACGGCTTCCGCGGTCACCCCTTCCGCAAGGATTTTCCGCTCACCGGCTATAGCGAGATGCGCTATTGCGAAGAGCAGGGGCGCGTGGTCTATGAGCCGGTGAAGCTGGCGCAGGACTTCCGCAATTTCGACTTCACCTCGCCCTGGGAAGGTGCCGACTATGTGCTGCCGGGCGACGAGAAATCGCTGGGCGGGCCGCCGCAATCGCCGACGCCCAAGACGACCGACAAGCCGTCGGATACCGGCGCAGGCGCGGCTGCCAACAAGGAAGCCGCCAAGCCCAGCGAGAACGCACCCAAGGAGGATAAGGCGTGATGGCCGAGTCGCTTCAGGACATGACCGTCGACGGTCTGGTCGAACAGGATTCGACCACCGGCGATCTGGAAATCCAGAATTACACGATCAATTTCGGGCCCCAGCACCCGGCGGCGCACGGCGTGTTGCGCATGGTGATGGAGCTGGATGGCGAGATTGTCGAGCGCATCGATCCGCATGTCGGCCTGCTCCACCGCGGCACCGAAAAGCTGATCGAATACAAGACCTATCTGCAGGCGCTGCCTTATTTCGACCGGCTCGATTACTGCTCGCCGCTGGCGATGGAGTACAGCTATGTGCTGGCGATCGAGAAGCTGCTGAACCTCGAGGTGCCGCTGCGTGCCCAGTATCTGCGCGTGCTGTTCGCCGAGCTGACCCGCATCTGCAACCACATGCTCAACCTGGGCGCGCACGTGATGGACGTGGGCGCGATGACGCCCAACCTGTGGTTGTTCGAAATCCGCGAGGATTGCCTCAACTTCTTCGAACGCGCCTCGGGCGCGCGCATGCACAGCGCCTGGTTCCGTCCCGGCGGCGTGCATCAGGACGTGCCGCTCAAGCTGCTCACCGATCTGGCCGACTGGCTCGACACCTTCCCCAAGCTGTTCGAGGATTCGATGAGCCTGGTGGTCGACAACCGCATCTTCAAGCAGCGCAATGTCGATATCGCGGTGGTGTCGAAGGACGATGCGGTGCGCTGGGGCTTTTCCGGGCCGATGATCCGCGGCAGCGGCATCCCCTGGGATCTGCGCAAGTCGCAGCCTTATGATGTCTATGACCGGATGGAGTTCGACGTGCCCGTCGGCACGCGCGGCGACTGCTATGACCGGTTCATGGTCCGCGTCGAGGAAGTGCGCCAGTCCGCGCGGATCATGCGCCAGTGCCTCAACGAGATGCCCGACGGCCCGATCGCCTCGCTCGACCGCAAGGTGGTTCCGCCCAAGCGCGGCGAGATGAAGCAGTCGATGGAAGCGCTGATCCATCACTTCAAGCTCTATACCGAGGGCTTCCACGTTCCGGCGGGCGAAGTCTATGTCGCGACCGAGAGCCCCAAGGGCGAATTCGGCGTGTATCTGGTCAGCGACGGCACCAACAAGCCCTATCGCTGCAAGATCCGCCCGACCGCGTTCAGTCACCTTCAGGCGATGGAGTTCATGAGCAAGGGGCACATGCTGTCCGACGCGACCGCCATTCTGGGGGCGATCGACGTCGTGTTCGGGGAGTGCGACCGGTGATGGAACGGTTGGCCGTGGCCGAGGCGATGATTGCGCATTACAACGCGCAGGACGCCGATGCCTATGTCGCGCTGATGACCGAAAATGCCTGCGAGGCAGGCTATCGCGGTGCGGTGCTGCGCGAGGGGCGCGAAGGCGTGCGTTCAGGACTCAAGGCGATGTTTGCCGAATTTCCCGAGAACCGTGCCGACATTCTCTCGGGTCATGTGCTCGGCGAGACGGTGGTCCTGCACGAAAAGGTCTCGCGCTCGGCCGATGCCGAGCCGTTCGAAGTCATGTCGATCTACAGTTTTGAAGGCGACAAGGTGTCGCGTGTGGAGTTTGTCCGCTGATGGCTGACGCAGCCCATATCCCCGATGAAGCCGAAACCCGCGCCCGCTGGGGTGCGTTTGCGTTCACTGACGAGAATCTCGCCAAGGCGAAGACGATCATCGCGCGCTATCCCGACGGGCGTCAGCGCAGCGCGGTGATGCCGCTGCTCGATCTGGCCCAGCGCCAGGTGGGGGCGGAAACGCAGACCCAGGGCTGGCTGCCGGTCCCGGTGATCGAATATGTCGCCGCGATGCTCGATATGCCCTATATCCGCGCGTACGAGGTGGCGAGCTTCTACACGATGTACAATCTCGCGCCGGTGGGCCGCTATCATGTGCAGGTCTGCGGCACCACGCCGTGCCTGCTGCGCGGTTCGGACGATGTGATGGCCGCCTGCGCGAACAAGGGTCTCGTCAAGGGCAAGACCACGCCCGACGGCCTGTTCACGCTGACCGAGGTGGAGTGCATGGGCAATTGCGCCAATGCGCCCATGGTGCAGATCAACGACGACAATTTCGAGGATCTGGACTACGATCGCACGATCGGCATACTGGAAGCCTTGGCAGCGGGTGAGAGCCCCAAGCCGGGCACGCAGATTCCGGGCCGTCATACCAGCGAACCCGAAGGCGGGCCGACCACGCTCAAGCAGATGGTCGATGCCAATCACGACTATCGGGGTGAATGGGGATGACGACGCCGGTCAAGGCCGGGGTCCCGCTGCTCGGCATCATCTTTCTGGCGCTGGCGATCTTCAAGTTCGTCCAGGGCGACGGATGGGTGGTCTGGGCGATTTTGGCGTTTTTGTTCGGCGGTTTCGGCATTTTCAGCCGCAGCCGCTCTGGAGGTAATCAGTCGTGAGTCTCGCTGACAAGGATCGCATCTTCACCAATGTCTACGGGTTCCAGCCCTGGAACCTGAAGGCGGCCGAAGCGCGCGGCGATTGGGACAAGACCAAGGACCTGATCGCCTGGGGTCAGGACCGGATCATTGACGAGGTCAAGGCATCGGGCCTGCGCGGACGCGGTGGTGCGGGCTTCCCCACCGGCATGAAGTGGAGCTTCATGCCCAAGGAATCGAAGGACGGGCGTCCGAGTTTCCTGGTCATCAATGCCGACGAATCCGAGCCGGGCAGCTGCAAGGACCGCGAGATCCTGCGCCACGACCCGCACAAGCTGATCGAAGGCGCGCTGATCGCCGGGTTCGCGATGCGTGCGCGCGCGGCCTATATCTATGTCCGCGGCGAATATATCCGCGAGGCCGAAGTGCTGCAGGCTGCGGTCGACGAGGCCTATGAGGCTGGGCTGATCGGCAAGAATGCCGCCAAGTCGGGCTATGATTTCGACGTGTTCGTCCATCGCGGTGCCGGCGCCTATATCTGCGGTGAAGAGACCGCGATGATCGAGAGCCTCGAGGGCAAGAAGGGCCAGCCCCGGCTCAAGCCGCCTTTCCCGGCGGGTGCCGGGCTTTATGGCTGCCCGACCACGGTTAACAATGTCGAATCGATCGCGGTGGTGCCGACGATCCTGCGCCGCAGCGCAGCCTGGTTCGCAAGCTTCGGTCGCGAGAACAACAAGGGCACCAAGCTGTTCCAGATCAGCGGGCATGTCGAAAAGCCCTGCGTGGTCGAGGAAGCCATGAGCATCCCGTTCCGCGAGCTGATCGACCGGCATTGCGGCGGCATTCGCGGTGGCTGGGACAATCTGCTGGCGGTGATTCCCGGCGGATCGTCGGTGCCGCTGGTGCCTGCCGCGCAGATCATCGACGCACCGATGGATTTCGACGGCCTCAAGGACGTCGGATCGGGTCTCGGCACTGCCGCGATCATCGTCATGGACAAGTCGACCGACATCGTTCAGGCGATCAGCCGACTGAGCTATTTCTACAAGCATGAGAGCTGCGGCCAGTGCACGCCGTGCCGCGAAGGCACCGGCTGGATGTGGCGCGTCATGGAGCGCATGCGCACCGGCGATGCCGATCTCAGCGAAATCGATACGCTTTACGAAGTCACGAAACAGGTCGAAGGGCACACCATCTGCGCTCTGGGCGATGCTGCCGCCTGGCCCATCCAGGGCCTGATCCGGCATTTCCGCCCCGAGATGGAACGCCGCATCATCGAGAAGCAGGGTACTGGTTCAATGATGGAGGCTGCAGAATGAGGAAGTTTGCAAAGGCGACACTGGCCGTGCTGGCCATGGCATCGATGACCTCTCCGGCGCTGGCGACCGGCGCCGGCTGGTGGAACATGCCTGACGAGGCGGTCAAGACCTCGCTCAAGCGCACAGCGCTGGGCGGGGCGGACACGATGCGCGCCTTTGCCCTCTGTGCGGTCAAGCGGAACCCCAAATATGTCGAGGCGCTGCTGGCCACGACCCAGGGCAGCCTGGAAGAACGGGCCGCTTCGCGCAGTCTGACCAATGCCAATTTCGATTGCATGCCCTCCGGCGAGTTCACGCTGGGCGGTCTTTCGGTGCGCGGTAGCCTTGCCGAAGCGATGTTCTGGACGCGCTATGCCGACGCCAATGTCGACGCGCTGAAGGTGCGCAGCGACGAGAAGGGCGAGAAGGAACGCTTTGCCGACTGCGCAGCCGATGGCAGCCTGGACGATGTGCGTGCGCTGATCGCGACCGCGCCGAAGAGCAAGGATGAAGGCGAGGCGCTCAACGCGCTGATGCCGCGTCTGCGCGATTGCATTGCCAAGACCAGCTTCAGCTCGATGGACAATGCCTCGGCGCGTTCGCTGGTGGCAGAGGCGCTGTATCGCGCAGCCAAGCGCGGTGCGGTGAGCTGATCGTTATGCCGCTCCTCGGCTTTTCCCTGATGGTAGCCTCAGCGCTTGCCGTGCCTGCTCAGGCAGGTGCGGCAGAGCCTGCACTGGTGCCCAAGCAACAGGTCGTGTCCGAATTTGCCGCCTGTGTGCTGGAGCAGCAGCCCGAGCGCGTCCGCGCGCTGCTGGCGAGCGAGCAGGGGAGCGACGAAGAACGCAGCGTTGCCAAGCGTCTGATGGAAGGCACGGCCAGCTGTACGCGCGGCCGCGCTTTCATCACCATGCGCACGGGAGAGGCACGCGGCGCTTTGGCCGAAGCTGTGCTCAAGGCGGATGCCGGACTGGCGGGATATGCCGATGGTCTGGGCGTGCAGGATTTCGCCCGCCCCACCGAAACCACCGGGCGGAAGTTCGTGATCGCCTATGGCCAGTGCCTTGCCGCGCGGTCGCCTTCGCAGGCGCGTGCGCTGATTGCGACCGATTATGACTCGGCGGCGGAACGCGACGCGATGATGGGCTTCGCTGCCGCGCTCAAGGACTGCATGCCCACCGGGCTTGCCTATCAGATCAACATCCGCGACGTGCGCAATCACGTCGCCTCTGCATTGTACGACCGGGCGCTGGCCGCGTCCGGTGGTGGAGACAAGAATGCCTAAGCTTACCGTCGACGGGATCGAGGTCGAAGTCCCCCAGGGGGCGACCGTGCTGCAGGCCTGTGAGGCCGCGGGCAAGGAAATCCCGCGCTTCTGCTATCATGAGCGGCTCAGCATCGCCGGCAACTGCCGCATGTGCTTGGTCGAGGTGAAGCCCGGACCGCCCAAGCCGCAGGCGAGCTGCGCGCTGCCCGCGATGGACAATCAGGAAGTCCGCACCAACTCCGACATGGTGAAGAAGGCGCGCGAAGGCGTCATGGAATTCCTGCTGATCAACCATCCGCTCGATTGCCCGATCTGCGATCAGGGCGGCGAGTGCGACCTGCAGGACCAGTCGGTGGCCTATGGTCGCGGCGGATCGCGCTATGACGAGAACAAGCGCGCCGTTACCGAAAAGTACATGGGCCCCATCATCAAGACGGTGATGACCCGCTGCATCCACTGCACCCGCTGCGTGCGCTTTGCCGAGGAAGTGGCCGGCACCGAGCAGATCGGGGCTATCGGTCGTGGCGAGAACATGCAGATTACCAGCTATCTGGAAAAGGCGGTCTCGTCCGAGCTTTCGGGCAATGTCATCGATCTGTGCCCCGTGGGTGCGCTGACCTCGCGGCCCTATGCCTATGAGGCGCGGCCGTGGGAGCTGAAGAAGACGCTCGGCATCGACGTGATGGACGCGGTCGGCACCAATATCCGCTTCGACAGCCGGGGCAGGGAAGTGCTGCGCGTGCTGCCGCGCGTCAATGACGACGTCAACGAGGAGTGGGCGCACGACAAGACCCGCTATGCGGTCGACGGCCTGATGCGCCGCCGTCTCGACAAGCCCTATGTCCGCCGCGACGGCAAGCTGGTTCCGGCGAGCTGGGGCGAAGCGTTCCAGGCGATTGCCGATGTGCAGGCCGGATCGAGCGTCGCGGCCGTCGCCGGCGATCTGCTCGATTGCGAAACCATGTTTGCCGCGCGCGAACTGCTTGGCCTGATGGGCTCGAGCCTGATCGAAGGTCGTCAGACCGGCCTGAAGTACGACGTGTCGAGCCTGGCTGCGGTCAATTTCAACTCGACGCTGAACGGCATCGAGACCGCAGACGCGATCCTGCTCGTCGGCACCAACCCGCGCTGGGAAGCGCCGCTGGTCAACACCCGCATCCGCAAGGCGATCAAGCACGGTGCCAAGGTGTTCGGCATCGGCGCCGAGATCGACCTCACCTACAAGGTTGAATGGCTGGGCAATGACATGGGCCTGCTGGCGAAGCTGCCCGGTGCGGTGGCCGATGCGCTGAAGGGCGCCAAGCGGCCCGCGATCATCCTGGGCGGTGGCGCGCTGGCGGTCGAAGGCGCGCATGGCGCGGCACTGGCGCTGGCAGAGAGCTTCAACCTGGTTCGCGATACCGAAGATGGTCCGTGGAACGGCTTCAACGTGCTGCACATGGCGGCATCGCGCATGGGTGGGCTGATGCTCGGATGGGCACAGCCCGGCGGCATGGCCGATCTGGTCGCCGCCAAGCCGAAACTGCTGTTCGCGCTGGGAGCGGACGAGGTGGATTTTGCCAAGTTCGATGGCAGCTTCAAGGTGTTCGTCGGCCATCATGGCGACAAGGGCGCGGCGGCAGCGGATGTCATCCTGCCCGCTGCGGCTTACCCCGAAAAGAACGGCACCTATGTCAATGTCGAGGGCCGTGTGCAGATGAGCGACAAGGCCGTGTTCGCGCCGGGCGATGCCCGCGAGGACTGGTCGATCCTGCGCGCGCTGTCCGAAGTGCTGGGTCACAAGCTGCCCTTCGACAGCTTTGCCGAGTGTCGCGCGGCGATGATCGCGGCGGTTCCGGCACTGGGTGTCGAGGGTCTGGCGCGCTATGACTGGGCGCCGCCCAAGCTCGCCGCCAGCCCGTCGGGCGAAGTCGGCTATCCGATCAAGGATTTCTACCTCACCAACGCCATCGCGCGCGCCTCGGCGACGATGCAGCGCTGCTCGGCTGAACTGCTGCACGGCGAAGAGATGCTGGAGGCCGCAGAATGACCGAGTTTTTCCAATCCGCATTGGGCACCGGCTGGGGCTGGTTCGTTGCCAATCTCATCCTGATCCTGCTGATCGCGCTGCCGGTGATGCTGTCAGTGGCGATCGTCATCTATTTCGACCGCAAGATCTGGGCGGCGATGGCTTTGCGGCGCGGGCCGAACGTCGTGGGCCCCTTCGGCATCCTGCAGAGCTTTGCCGATGCGGCCAAGGTGTTCCTGCAGGAAACGATCATCCCCTCGAGCGCCAACAAGGGCCTGTTCCTGCTCGCGCCGATCATCACCTTCACCGTGGCGCTCTTGAGCTGGGCGGTGATCCCGTTCGACCAGGACATGGTGCTCGCAGACATCAATGTCGGGCTGCTCTACATTCTCGCGGTGAGCTCGCTCGGCGTGTACGGCGTCGTGATCGCCGGCTGGGCGTCCAACTCCAAATATCCTTTCTTCTCGGCGCTGCGTGCGTCGGCGCAGATGATCTCTTACGAGGTGTCGATCGGCTTCATCATCGTGACCGTGGTGCTGTGGACTGGCAGCTTCAACCTCAACGCGATCGTCGAGGCGCAGCGCGGCCATGGGCTGGGCTTCATCAACTGGTACGGTTTCAACCTTCTGCTCTTCCCGATGGCGGTGATGTTCCTCATCTCGTCGCTCGCGGAAACCGCGCGCGCGCCGTTCGACCTCACCGAGGCGGAGAGTGAGCTGGTCGCGGGCTATCAGACCGAGTATTCGTCCATGGCCTTCGCGCTGTTCTGGCTGGGCGAATATGCCAACGTGCTGCTGATGTGCACGCTCAACGCGGTGCTGTTCTGGGGTGGCTGGCTGCCGCCGGTGGATTGGGCGCCGCTCTATGCCGTGCCGGGCATCTTCTGGCTGATCCTGAAGATCTCCGCCTTTTTCTTCATCTTCAGCTGGATCAAGGCGACCGTTCCTCGGTACCGCTATGACCAGCTGATGCGGCTGGGCTGGAAGGTGTTCCTGCCCATTTCGCTGCTGTGGATTTTCCTGGTGTCGGGTTACCTGATGCTGACGAGATACGGGGTCTGATAGACATGTTGCAGACGATCAAGGCGTTCACGCTCTATGAGTTCGTGAAGGCCCATGCGCTGACGCTGAAGTATTTCTTCAAGCCCAAGGCGACAATCAATTATCCGTTCGAGAAGAACCCGCTGAGCCCGCGTTTCCGCGGCGAGCATGCTCTGCGTCGCTATCCCAATGGCGAAGAGCGCTGCATCGCGTGCAAGCTGTGCGAGGCGGTGTGTCCGGCCCAGGCGATCACGATCGAGGCCGAACCGCGCGAGGACGGATCGCGGCGCACCACGCGCTACGATATCGACATGACGAAGTGCATCTATTGCGGTTTCTGCCAGGAAGCCTGCCCGGTCGACGCCATCGTCGAGGGGCCGAACTTCGAATATGCGACGGAAACCCGCGAGGAGCTGATCTACGACAAGGGCAAGCTTCTTGAGAATGGCGACAAATGGGAACGAGCCATTGCCGCCAACCTTGAAGCCGATGCCCCTTATCGTTAAGGCGCACTCGAATTCGATTCACGCACGGTTCCGTGTGTCCGCTGGGAGAGGCGGGCAGGGGCCTGAAACAAGACCAGCTCGATTGGGCGCATCGGGGGCTGTAAAGCTTTGATCCAGATTTTTGCCTTTTATCTGTTCGCATCGGTGGTGATTGCCAGCGGTGCGTTCACGATCCTCGCGCGTAACCCGGTGCACTCCGTGCTCTGGCTGATCCTTGCGTTCTTCAATGCCGCGGGCCTGATGGTCCTGATCGGCGCGGAATTCATCGCGATGCTGCTGGTCATTGTATATGTCGGCGCGGTCGCGGTGCTGTTCCTGTTCGTCGTGATGATGCTGGACATCGACTTTGCCGAGTTGCGTGGCGGTTTCATGAAGAACCTGCCGCTCGGCCTCGCGCTCGCCGCCGTATTCCTGGCCGAATTGGTGTTCGGCATCGGGGCTTACCGGGCGGGCAATATCGCGCTTGGCGAGCATTCGCTCAATCCTGCGCGCATGGGTGCCAGCAACATCCAGGCGGTCGGTGAACTGCTCTACACCCGCTACATCTTCCTGTTCGAAAGCGCGGGCGTCGTGCTGCTGGTCGCCATGGTCGGCGCGATTGTGCTGACGCACCGCAAGCGCGCCGGCGTCCGTCCGCAGAATATCGGCTCGCAGGTCCGTCGTCGTCCCGAAGACGCGACGCGCAATACCCAGCCTGCGGTTGGCCAGGGGGTCCAGCTATGATCGGCATCGAGCATTATCTGGTGGTCAGCTCCATCCTGTTCGTGATGGGCGTGCTGGGCATCTTCCTGAACCGCAAGAACGTGATCATCATCCTGATGGCGATCGAGCTCATCCTGCTCGCGGTGAACATCAATCTCGTCGCGTTCAGCGTCTTCCTGGGCGACATGGTGGGGCAGGTTTTCGCGATGTTCGTGCTGACCGTCGCCGCAGGCGAAGCGGCAGTGGGGCTGGCGATCCTCGTCATCTATTTCCGTGGCCGCGGTACGATCGCGGTTGACGATATCAACCAGATGAAGGGTTGAGGCACATGAGCATTACCCTCATCGTCTTCCTGCCGCTTCTGGCAGCGATCATCGCGGGCCTGGGCAACCGCATCATCGGCAACGTCCCGGCCAAGCTGGTGACAACCGCCGCCCTGTTCGTGGCGTGCGGCCTGTCCTGGCCGATCTTCCTCGGCTTCCTGTCCGGGTCGAGCACCGAATATGTCGTGCCCGTGCTGTCCTGGCTGCGCTCGGGCGACCTCCAGTTCGACTGGGCGCTGCGCGTCGACACGCTGACCGCGGTGATGCTGGTCGTCGTGACCTCGGTCTCGGCGCTCGTCCACCTCTACAGCTGGGGTTATATGGACGAGGATCCGGATCAGCCGCGCTTCTTCGCCTATCTCTCGCTGTTCACCTTTGCGATGCTGATGCTGGTGACCGCCGACAATCTCGTCCAGATGTTCTTCGGCTGGGAAGGCGTGGGCCTCGCCTCGTACCTGCTGATCGGCTTCTGGTTCCGCAAGCCAAGCGCCAATGCGGCCGCGATCAAGGCGTTCGTCGTCAACCGCGTCGGCGATCTTGGCTTCATGATGGGCATTTTCGGCACCTTCCTGGTGTTCGGCACCGTTTCGATCCCCGCGATCCTCGAAGCCGCACCCGGCATGCAAGGCGCGACCATCGGCTTCCTCGGTGGCCGCTTCGACCTGATGACCGTCCTGTGCCTGCTGCTGTTCATCGGCGCGATGGGCAAGTCGGCGCAGCTTGGCCTGCACACCTGGCTGCCCGACGCGATGGAAGGCCCGACCCCGGTTTCGGCGCTGATCCATGCCGCGACCATGGTGACCGCAGGCGTATTCATGGTCTGCCGCCTGTCGCCGATGTTCGAAACGAGCCCGACCGCGCTCACCGTCGTGACCGTCGTCGGCGCGTGCACCGCACTGTTCGCCGCGACGGTCGGCCTGGTGCAGACCGATATCAAGCGCGTCATCGCTTATTCGACCTGCTCGCAGCTCGGCTACATGTTCTTCGCAGCGGGCGTCGGTGCCTATGGTGCGGCGATGTTCCACCTGTTCACGCACGCCTTCTTCAAGGCGCTGCTATTCCTCGGCGCTGGCTCGGTTATCCATGCGATGCACCACGAGCAGGACATGCGCTATTATGGCGGCCTGCGTAAGCATATCCCGCTCACCTTCTGGGCGATGATGGCGGGCACGCTGGCGATCACCGGCGTCGGTATCGTGGGCGTCGCAGGCTTTGCCGGTTTTTATTCGAAGGACGGCATCATCGAGGCTGCGTTCGCAAGCGGGACCCAGGTTGGCCAGTTCGCCTTCACTATCGGGGTGTTCGCGGCGCTGCTGACCAGCTTTTACAGCTGGCGCCTGATCTTCCTCACCTTCTTCGGAACGCCGCGCTGGATCGAATCCGAGCATATCCAGCACAGTGTCCACAAGACCCCGGCGCAGGCCGGCGCGGACACCACGGGCGGCTATCATCCGCATGAAAGCCCGCTGCCAATGCTGATCCCGCTGGGCGTGCTGACCGTGGGCGCCGTAGCCGCAGGTTTCGTCTTCCACCATGCGTTCATCGATGCCGAGCACGGCGCAGCGTTCTGGAACGGCAGCCTGTTCTTCAACGCGCACCTGATGCACGAGATGCACGAGGTTCCGCTCTGGGTGAAGCTCGCCTCGACCGTTGCGATGCTGATCGGCCTGGTTACCGCGATCCTGATGTATCTGGTGAACAACAGCCTTCCGGCCAAGCTCGCCAGTGCGCTGTCACCGCTCTACCGGTTCTTCCTCAACAAGTGGTATTTCGACGAATTGTACAACCACATCTTCGTCAAGCCGAGCTTCGCGCTGGGCCGCTTCTTCTGGAAGGTCGGCGACGAGGGCACGATCAACCGCTTCGGTCCCGATGGGGCGGCGGTTCTGGTCTCGTCGGGCAGCCGCGTGGCGATGAAGCTGCAATCGGGTTTTCTCTACAGTTATGCGCTGGTGATGCTGATGGGCCTTGTGGCCGCGCTGACCTGGCTGATGGTGCGCTGACATGAACGAACTGGGCTTTCCTATCCTGTCGCTGATGCTCGCCGTGCCGATGGCGGCGGCTGTTGCGTGCCTGTTCGTCAGCGCCAATGCCGCGCGCTGGATCGCGCTGCTCGCGACGCTGGTCGATCTGGCGCTGGGCATCGTGCTGTGGATGAATTTCGATATCGGCGGCGCGCAGTGGCAGTTCGTCGAGAAAGCGGCTTTGTTCGACCGCTTCAGCTGGGCGCTGGGCATCGACGGCATCGCCCTCATGCTCATCATGCTCTCGGTCTTCCTGATGCCGATCTGCATCGGCGCGAGCTGGGAAGCGATCGAGACGCGCGTCGGCGAATACATGGCCGCGTTCCTGCTGATGGAAGTGCTGATGATCGGCGTCTTCGCCGCGCAGGACATCTTCCTGTTCTACATCTTCTTCGAGGCCGGCCTGATTCCGATGTACCTGATCATCGGCATCTGGGGCGGTGCGAACCGCATATACGCCAGCTACAAGTTCTTTCTCTTCACCCTGCTCGGATCGGTGCTGATGCTGATCGCGATGTTCTGGATGGTGAACGAGGCGGGAACGTCCGACATTCCGACGCTGATGGCCTATGACTTCCCGGTTGAGGCGCAGGCGTGGCTCTGGCTCGCCTTCTTCGCCAGCTTTGCGGTCAAGATGCCAATGTGGCCGGTTCACACGTGGCTGCCCGATGCGCACGTGCAGGCACCGACCGCCGGTTCGGTGATCCTTGCCGGCGTACTGCTCAAGATGGGCGGCTATGGCTTCATCCGCTTCTCGCTGCCGATGTTCCCGGAAGCCTCGGTCGATTACATGTGGCTTGTGCTCGCGCTGTCGATGGTCGCGGTCGTCTATACCTCGCTGATCGCGCTTGTGCAGAGCGACATGAAGAAGCTGATCGCCTATTCGTCGGTTGCGCACATGGCGATCGTCACCGTGGGCCTGTTCGCGTTCAATCGCCAGGGCCTGGAAGGCGCGCTGGTGGTGATGCTGAGCCACGGTCTGGTCTCGGGCGCGCTGTTCCTGTGCGTCGGCGTGATCTACGACCGTCTGCACACCCGCGAGATCGACCGGTACGGCGGCCTTTCGATCAACATGCCGCGCTATGCGCTGCTGTTCCTGCTGTTCACCATGGCCTCGATCGGCCTGCCGGGCACCAGCGGCTTCGTTGGCGAGTTCCTCTCGCTGGTCGGCGTCTATGAAGTGTCGAGCTGGGCTGCGATCGTCTGCACTACCGGCATCATCCTGGGCGCGGCTTACATGCTCTATCTTTACCGCCGCGTGGCCTATGGTGTGATCAAGTCGGATGACGTTGCCGCCATGCCCGACCTTAACAAGCGCGAGATCGCGCTGCTCCTCCCCATCGCGCTCGTCGTGCTGTGGATGGGCGTGTACCCCGAAAGTTTCATGGCGCCGATGCGCAAGGACGTGGGCGCGCTCGAAGCGCGGCTCGCCTCGGTCAAGCCTGCGGGTGACGCGCAGGTGAAGATGGGCAAGGCGCCTGCGCTGATGCCCGCCGCCCATGCTGAAGAAGGCCATCACTGATGAATTACGAACTCTGGTTCCAGCTGGCCTCGCCGGAAATCGTCCTCAGCCTTTCCAGTCTCGTCCTGCTGCTGATCGCGGCCTGGGGCGGCGTGCAGTCGTCGCGTCTGGTCAGTGTGCTGACCGTCGTCGCGCTGTTCGGCGCGCTGGCGCTGTCGTTCAACTTCCTGCTGAACCCGTCGTTTGCTGAAGGCGCCGACGCATTTTACGGCCAGTATCGCATGGACCGCTTCGCCTCGCTGTCGAAGATCCTGGTGTTCCTCTCCGCGATCGGCTGCATCATCGTCGCGCCCAAGTTCTTCGCGCGCGGCAATCTGATGCGCCCTGAATATCCGATCCTCATCCTGTTCGCGTCGATCGGCATGGGGCTGATGGTCTCGGCGGTCGATCTGCTGACGCTCTATGTCGGCCTCGAGATGCAGAGCCTTGCCGCCTATGTGCTGGCGAGCTTCCTGCGCAGCGACGATCGCTCGGCTGAGGCGGGGCTCAAGTATTTCGTGCTTGGCGCACTGGCGAGCGGCATCCTGCTGTTCGGCATGTCGCTGCTCTACGGCTTTACCGGCACCACCAGCTTCATCGGCATCCAGACCGCCTTTGCCGATGGCGTATCGACCGGCGCGCTGTTCGGGATCGTCTTCGTGCTCTCGGGCTTGGCGTTCAAGATCAGCGCGGTGCCGTTCCACATGTGGACCCCCGACGTCTATGAAGGCGCGCCGACCCCGGTGACCACCTTCTTCGCCACCGCACCCAAGGTCGCCGCGATGGCGCTGACCATGCGCGTCGCGATCGAGGCATTCGGCGGCCAGCAGGCGGTGTGGCAGCAGATCGTGATCTTCGTCGCGCTCGCCTCGATCATCCTTGGCGGTGTCGCGGCGATCGGGCAGACCAACATCAAGCGCCTGCTCGCCTATTCGTCGATCAACAATGTCGGCTTCATCCTGATCGGCCTCGCCACCGGAACCGAAGCCGGCGCGTCGGCGATGATGACCTATCTCATCATCTATGTCGCGATGACGCTGGGCAGCTTCATCTGCGTGCTCGACCTGAACGATCGCGAAGGCCGCCCGGTGGAAGAGATTGCCAAGCTGGCAGGCCTGTCGAAGACGCGTCCGGGTCTGGCCGCTGCACTCGCCGTGTTCATGTTCAGCCTCGCGGGCATTCCGCCGCTGTTCGGCTTCTGGGGCAAGTTCGTGGTGTTCGATGCTGCGGTCGCCGCCGGCCTGATCCCGCTCGCCGCTATCGGTATCGCCGCTTCGGTGATCGGCGCGTTCTATTATCTCAAGGTCGTCAAGGTCATGTATTTTGACGAACCCGCCGACGTCATCGCGCCGAGCGATTCCACCGCGCGCATGGCGCTGGTGACGCTGACCGCGCTCTTCGTCTCGCCGCTCGGCTATTTCGCCACGCTGGCGCTCAGCCCGGTCACGGCTGGTGCTGCCAAGGCACTGTTCTGGGCAGCGTGATCGAAACGGTCGCGCTGACCGGCTCCACCAATGCCGATATGATGGTGCGCGCCGATACGGGCGCGCCCGAAGGCCTTTGGCTGCGTGCCGAGCAACAGGACGGGGGCAGGGGACGGTTGGGCCGGCAATGGCTGAGCCCGATCGGCAACCTGTACTGCAGCACGCTCGTGCGGCTTCGCCTCAACGATCCGCCGGCGCATCTGCTCGCCTTCGTCACCGCGCTCGCGGTGCATGATACCGTGCTCCAGATCCTGCCCGATTGTGGTGCACGACTAAAATGGCCCAATGACGTGCATGTCGATGGCGCAAAGCTCGCGGGCATCCTGCTCGAACGGCGCGGCGATGCGGTCGTGGTCGGGATCGGCATGAATGTCGCGCTTGCCCCGGATGTGCCCGGACGCAAGGTCACGTGTCTGCGCGATCTTGGAGCCCTGGCGCAGATCGATGCGGCGGCAGTCATCGAGCTGCTCGCCGATCGGTTCGCCACCAGGCTCGCGCAATGGCGTTCGGTGTCGTCTGCAACGCTGCTTGATGTCTGGTGCGCCGCCGCGCATAAGCCCGGCGAGGCGATGGCGGTCCAGCGCGGACCTGGCGACCGCCTGGAAGGGGTTTTCGATGGCCTGGCTGCCGATGGCGCATTGCGACTGCGCCTGGCCGACGGTCGATCGGAGACGATCAGCGCTGGAGATGTCGATCTTGTCGGTTGATACCGTGGGTTTCTAACGAGGGGTGTGCGAAATGCTGCTTGCGATTGATGTCGGCAACACCAATGCCGTGTTCGCCCTGTTCAACGGCCGTACGATCAAGGCGCGCTGGCGGATTTCGACCGACCCCAGGCGGACGGCGGACGAATACGCTGTCTGGCTCAACCAGCTGCTCGCGATCGAGGGCTTTGTCCGGCAGGACATCGCGAATGTCATCATCTCGACGGTGGTGCCGCGCGCGCTGCACAATCTGCAGATGCTCTCGCGCAAGTATTTTGATGTCGAGCCGCTGGTCGCGGGGGTGGAGCCGGCGGACTGGCGGATCCAGATCGATGTCGACGAACCGCGCTCGCTGGGGGCGGACAGGGCGGTCAACACCATCGCCGCGCACGCATTGCACCCCGGTGATCTGATCGTCATCGACTTTGGCACCGCAACCACCTATGACGTCGTGGACTATACCGGTGCTTACAAGGGCGGCATCATCGCGCCAGGCATCAACCTGTCGCTCGACGCCTTGGTCAGCGCAGCGGCCAAGCTGCCGCGCATCGCCATCGAGATACCGGATACCGACGGATCGGTGATCGGACGCAATACCGAAGACCAGATGCAGATCGGCGTCTTCTGGGGCTATGTCGCGATGATGGAAGGGCTGGTGGCCCGGATGCGCGCGGAAATCGGCCGCCCCGCCAAGGTGATCGCCACCGGCGGGCTGGCAGTGCTGTTCGATCGGCACACGACGATATTTGATGCGGTCGAACCGGACCTGACGCTTCAGGGGCTGGCCATGATCGCCGAAAGGGCTTTTTGACTAGATGACACCCGGTAAAGAATTGTTGTTCCTGGCCCTTGGCGGGTCGGGCGAGATCGGCATGAATGCCAATCTCTATGGCTGTGATGGCAAATGGGTCATGGTCGATCTGGGCATGACATTCAGCGATCCCGCCTATCCGGGTGTCGAACTCGTATTTCCCGATCTCGAGTTCATCGAGGAGCGCGCCGAGGACCTGCTGGGCATCGTGCTGACGCATGGGCATGAGGACCATATCGGTGCGCTGCCCTATCTGGCGGCAGACCTGGGCGTGCCGCTTTTCGCCACGCCGTTCACCGCCGATCTGATCCGCCGCAAGCTGGAAGAGCAGGGACTGGTCAACGACGTCACGCTCAATGTCGTCGAGAATGACGGCAGCCTGCAGCTTGGCCCCTTCGGCTTCCGCTATCTGCCGCTTGCGCACTCGATCGCCGAAGGCAATGCGCTGCTGATCGACACGCCTTATGGCCGCGTCTTCCATACCGGCGACTGGAAGCTTGACGACGAGCCGCTGATCGGCGTGCCCTCGACGCCGGAGGCGCTGACGAAGCTGGGCGACGAAGGCGTGCTCGCACTCGTCTGCGATTCGACCAATGTGTTCAATCCCGAAAGCTCGGGCTCCGAAGGCGAGGTGCGCGATGCGCTGATCGCTGCGGTCAAGCCGCTCAAGGGCCGGGCGCTGATTACAACCTTCGCCTCGAACGTCGCGCGGCTGCACACGCTGGGCGAGGTTGCGCGTGCGACCAACCGTCAGCTGTGCGTCGCCGGGCGCTCGCTCGACAGGATCATCGCCGTCGCCAAGGCGAACGGCTATCTGCTCGACCTGCCCGAACTGGTCGATTTCGACACCGCCATGGGCCTGCCGCGGCGCGAGATACTGATCGTCGCTACCGGCGGGCAGGGCGAGCCGCGTGCCGCGTTGGCGCGCGTTGCCGAGGGCAATCACCAGATCAAGCTGGAAGAGGGTGACACCGTGCTCTTCTCGTCCAAGGTCATTCCGGGCAACGAGATCGCCATCGGCCGCATCCAGAACCGGCTCGCGGCGGACGGCATCCAGATGATCACTGATCGCCAGGCCGATATCCATGTCTCGGGCCATCCCGGACGTCCCGAGCTCGAAGAGATGTACCGCTGGATCCGTCCGAAGGTGCTGGTGCCGGTGCATGGCGAAATGCGCCACATGGCCGAACAGGCGCGGCTTGGGCTCGAGCTCGGCATTCCGCATGCCGTCGTCCAGAAGAACGGCGATCTCGTCCGCCTCGCGCCGGGCGAACCGGGCGTGATCGGGCACGAGCGTGCCGGACGGCTGGTGCTCGACGGCGATGTCATCCTGCCCGCCGATGGCCTGACCATGGGTGAGCGGCGCAAGCTGGCGCTGAACGGGCAGGTCAGTGTCGCGGTTGCGCTCAACGGCAAGGGTCGTCTCGTCGGCGATCCGGTGCTGCGTCCGTTGGGTCTGCCTGTCGAGGATGATCTCGACGCGTTCATTGCCGAGGCGGTGGAAGACGTGCGCGAAGCGATTGAAAAGCCGTCGCCCAAGGGCAAGGGCAAAGGGCGGGGACCTCAGACCAGCGATGACGTGCAGGAGGCGATCCGTCTTGCCGTGCGCCGTGCGGCGACCCGCTGGACAGGCAAGAAGCCCGTAGTCACGGTCTTGATGATCGAGGCGGGCTGACCCATTTTGAGAGCGGTGATCAGGGGCATTTCGACATGAGTTGGACGAGCATTCTTGCCATCTATCTGTTGTTCTGGGTCATCACGGCCTTTGTGGTAATGCCTTTCGGCGTGCGCACCGCAGACGAGATGGGTGTTGAGAAAGTGCGCGGCCAGGCGGACAGTGCGCCGGCCAATTTCAAGCCGCTCAAGGTCATGGCGATCACCACCGTGATCTCCGCAGCCGCCTTCGGGCTGTTCTATGCCAATTACATGAATGGCTGGATCGGCCCGGACGATGTGAACATCTTTGGCAAGCCCCCAGGTGCAGAATAGGTCATTCGTCGCACAATGCACGATTTCTGCAATTGCCATGCGACTTTTGCAGCATTTGCTGTTATAGGATCGTCATCGCGCGATCCTGATCCCAAGCCTACGCGCGACTGAGAGACCTGCGGCATCGCTGCTCCACGCTCTTGCTTGTACAGCAAATTGAGCGACAGCCTTGCCCGACATCAATCAGCTCTTCCAGAATCTCCACATCGCGCAGCTGCGCGCGCTTTACGCCCCTACCGGCGGCGAGCGCGAGACGCAGCGCGGGCATGTGCGGCATCATCGTGCGCAATTGCACGTCCACGCTTACCCTCAGCCCGGCAGCTTCCTGCCCTGCTGACGCCATCGGAGCGTGTCCTTCATGGGCGCGCTCTTCTTCCCTCGCAATGGCCGGAGCCGGGCGTTGCAGGGGTCGCAATCGAACTTCCGGCTCCAACCGCGCGGCAAGGATTGTCCACAACATTCGTGGCCTGCTGCGTTCTACTCTTAAGGAAATGACTATGCCTATTGGCACCGTAAAGTTTTTCAACGCCGACAAGGGCTATGGCTTCATCCAGCCCGATGACGGCGGTAACGACGCGTTCGTGCACATCAGCGCGGTCGAAGCGTCGGGCATGCACACGCTCGATCGCGACCAGCGCGTGAACTTCGAGCTGGAACAGGACCGTCGTGGCAAGATGGCGGCTGTCCGCCTGTCCTCGGCAGCCTGATCGTCTGCGTGCAGCCTGCGGGGCGGCTATGCCGCTTCGCAGGCCCACGGGACTCTGCGGACCCCATCCGCAAACGTTTACACTGACTTAATGTGTCGGTGCTATGGTGGCTCATCCGGAAGGGGCTGCCTGCATGCTCGACAAGTTTTTGCAAGATCACGCCGTATTGCGGCAGATGGGCGAAAGTCTGATCGCCCTGCTCGACCTTCCTGAAATGCCCGACCCGCAGGAACTTGCGGAGAGACGCTGGCGGCTCAGCAGCCATGTCATGCAGCATCTCGCGCTCGAAGACCGCTATCTCTATGCCAAGCTTCTCAGCGATCCGCGGCCCGATGTCCGTGCGAAGGGCGAGTGCTTTCAACAGGAATTGTCCTCGCTATTCGGCGACTATGTCGAACAGGGCAAATACTGGACGCAGGAGCGTATTGCCGCCGACTGGCATGGTTACCGGCACAAGGCCAAGCAACGCGTCCTGATCATGTTCGCTCGCGTCGACCGCGAAGAGACCGAACTGTTCCCGTTGATCGAGGACGCGACGATCGATGCCAGCACGAAGGTGCCGCACAGCACCAACTGGGCGCGCGATGCGTTTGCCATCAAGGATGCGATGGTCAACACGGCGGGCATCAACGCCGCCTGATCCTGGCTGTCTGATCCCAACCGCCGCTGCACGGTTTTCCCCGCGCCGCTTATCGTCTAAGCGCAGCCGCATGTCTGAAGCGAATCCCGATATCCTTCCCGCAGGTCTCGCCGATCTGCTCCCCCCGCGCGCCGAACAGGCTGCCTGGCTGACCCGCAACGCGATGCAGGTTTTCGCCGCGCACGGCTATGACCGGGTGTCGCCGCCGCTGGTGGAATATGAGCGCTCGCTCGCCACGCGGATGCAGGGCACGGGGCGTCAGCATCTTTTCCGCATGGTCGATCCCTCCTCGATGCGCACGCTCGCCATCCGCTCGGACATTACCGTGCAGGTGGGGCGCGTCGCGACGACGCTGATGGCGTCGGCACCGCGTCCGCTGCGGCTGAGCTATGCAGGACAGGTGCTGCGGATCGCGTCCGACCAGCTCGCGCCTGAACGCGAGCGGTTGCAGATTGGCGCGGAGCTGATCGGGCATGACAATATCGCCGCCGCGCAGGAGGTGGTGCGGATCGCGATCGAGGCGCTGGTCCAGGCGGGTGCCACCGGCATCACCGTCGACCTGACCTTGCCCGATCTGGTCGATACGCTCGCCAGCAGTGCGTTTCCCTTGCCGCCGGGCATGATCGGAGCGGTCCGGCGCGAACTCGACATGAAGGATGCCGGCGGCCTGACCGCGCTGGGCGCAGACGCCTATCTGCCGCTGCTCTACGCGATGGGGCCGTTCGAGGCCGCGATCGACGCACTGGCGGCGATCGATGCCGGCGGCGCGCTGGCCAGCCGCATTCGCGCGCTGCGCGAGATCGTGGCCGCCTTGCCCGACACGGTGACCGTCACGCTCGACCCGACCGAGCGCCACGGCTTCGAATATCAGAGCTGGTTCGGCTTTTCGCTCTATGCCGACGGCTGCCCCGGCGCGCTGGGTCGCGGCGGCACCTATGCCATCCCGAACGGCAAGGGCGGCGAGGAGGTCGCGACCGGCTTCTCGCTCTATCCCGACGCGCTGCTCGATCTGGGCGGTGCGGGCGAAGCCGCAGGCGCAGGCAAGCTGTTCCTGCCGCTTGGTCATGATCGCGGCACGGCGGCGCGTCTGCGCGCGATCGGCTGGCGGACGGTTGCCGCGATCACGGCCGAGGACGATGCCGCTGCGCTGGGCTGCACGCACCGCCTGATGGGTCAGGACACCGTCGCGATCTAGAGGGATTTCAGGAACGCCTCGACCGAACGGGTCTGGGGATTGTCCGGTACGCCGAGTTCGCGGTTGATCGTCATGTGCGATTCCCCGTCCACACCCTCGAGCTGTACCTTCGCGCCGGCCTGTTGCAGCGCTCGGCCGAGCGCATTGGATTGGGCGGTGGCGTCGGCCCGCCTCGAAACGTAGAGGATCAGCCAGCGCGGTGCATTCGGGGCGGCGGCGTGGAGCGTCGGCGACAGCCTGGCCTGCCGTGCCGGTTCGGTGCCGAAGGCGGGCTCATAGGTCCGCTTGGTCATGAAGCTTCCCTGGCGCATCTGTTCGGCGACGTCATAGGCGGCTCCGTCGAGCAGGATGACGCCGGCCAGGTCGGTCATGTTCGATCCCAGCCATTGCGGATCGGTGCCGACCAGCGCGGAAAGGTGCGCTCCGGCGCTATGGCCCATCAGGACGATCCGGCTGGCGTCGATGCCCAGCGTCGCGGCGTCGCGCTTCAACCGGGCAACCGCAGCGGCCACATCGGCCGCCTGCTGCTCGACCGGCGCTTCGGGCAGCAGCCGATAGCCGACCGAGGCAAAGGCCCAGCCTTGCGCGTTGAAGAAATCGGGCTTCTGCTGGACCATGTCCTTGCTGCCCTTGCTCCACCCGCCGCCATGGACGAAGACGGCGATGGGATAGCCCCGGGCGGGGCGCGCGGATTCGGGCAGGTACAGGTCCAGCTTCTGCGCTCCGTTGCTGCCATAGGCGATGGTACGGGCGCGGGCGGTCGTTTCGGTGCTGGTGTCGCTCTGCTGCATGCGCCTCGCCATCGCCTGCATCATCTCGCCCTTGCACGGCTGCGACAGCTGGTCCTTCTTCTCGCGCAGGCACTCGCGCATCTCGCCGCGGTTGAAACCGCACAGCTGGACCACTTCGCGTCGGCATTCGCGCGACAGCATCCGTCCTCCTTCGCGCGCCTGTTGCGCCAGCACCGGCGCGATCAGCAGACCCGCGCCCAGAATGACAAGTCCTTTCTTCAGCATGTGTCGTCCTCCAACCCTTGCTGGCGGGCAATTTGCCGCGCCCGGTTCGTCCAGGTCCATCCTCGAAGTGCATCAAATTGTATCGCGGATGGGCGCAACGGACTGGACGCCAGCGCCTGGCGTCACTAGGACTGCCCCGCTTTGCGCATGGCGGCCCCATGCGCTCCACCATCAAAAAGGGTTGGTTTGTGGCCAATGTAACCGTGATCGGCGCCCAATGGGGCGATGAAGGCAAGGGCAAGATCGTCGACTGGCTCGCAGAGCGGGCCGATGCGGTGATCCGGTTCCAGGGCGGCCATAATGCCGGGCATACGCTGGTGATCGGTGAAAAGGTGTTCAAGCTGTCGCTGCTGCCTTCGGGGATCGTGCGCGGCACGTTCAGCGTGATCGGCAATGGCGTCGTGCTCGATCCCTGGGCGCTGCGCGACGAGGTCGAGAAGCTGCGCGGGCAGGGGGTGGAGATTACTCCGGACAACCTGGCGATTGCCGACAACTGCCCGCTGATCCTGCCATTCCACCGCGATCTCGATGCGCTGCGCGAGGATGCCAGCGGCCAGGGCAAGATCGGCACGACGCGTCGCGGTATCGGACCCGCCTATGAGGATAAGGTCGGCAGGCGGGCCATTCGCGTGTGCGACCTGGCGCATCTCGACGCGCTCGATCCGCAGCTCGATCGCCTTTGCGCGCACCATGACGCGCTGCGCGCCGGGTTTGGCGAACCGCCGATCGACCGCGCCAAGCTGATCGCCGAACTGGCCGAGATCGCGCCGTTTGTGCTCGAGTTCGCGCAACCGGTATGGAAGCGCCTGGGCGAGATCCGACGCGCCGGCGCGCGGATGCTGTTCGAAGGCGCACAGGGCGTGTTGCTCGATGTCGATCACGGCACCTATCCCTTTGTCACCTCGTCGAACACGATCACGGGTTCGGCCTCGGGCGGCAGCGGGCTTGGACCGCAGGCAAGCGGCTTCGTGCTCGGAATCGTCAAGGCCTATACCACCCGCGTCGGATCGGGTCCGTTCCCGACCGAACTCGAGGACGAAACCGGCCAGCGGCTTGGCGAGCGCGGCCATGAATTCGGCACCGTCACAGGGCGCAAGCGCCGCTGTGGCTGGTTCGATGCGACGCTGGTGCGGCAGAGCTGTGCCGTCGCCGGGGTGACCGGCATCGCGCTCACCAAGCTCGACGTGCTCGATGGATTTCCTAAGCTGAAAATCTGCACCGGCTACCGGCTCAACGGCAAGGTGCTCGACTATTTCCCGGCGCACGCAGGCGACCAGGCGGCGGTCCAGCCCATTTATGAGGAAATGGAAGGCTGGCATGAATCGACCGCCGGCGCGCGCAGCTGGGTTGACCTGCCCGCTCAGGCCATCAAGTATATCAAGCGTGTCGAGGAACTGATCCAGTGTCCTGTGGCGCTGGTATCGACCTCGCCCGAGCGCGAAGATACGATATTGGTCCGCGATCCCTTCGCGGATTGAGGCATTCCAGGGGGGCTGGGACAGGCATGTCAGAAGACGCAGGGCTACGCTTGACCGACTGGCCTGCGTCTTCCCGCCCCCCATTGACGCTCGTCACCGACAGTGCGGAAACCGCGGCGCTGGTGGACGCAGCAGGATGGCGCGCCACAGGTTTGGGCATAGGCCAGGCCGAAACGGCAGATATTCTGGTGCTTGACTGGCGTTTGCAGGTTCCGGTGGTACTCCCCGCGCTTGCAACAGACTGCGGATTGCTCGCGCTGGTCAGCCTGGAGACGATGGATGCTGCCGACGCCATGCTGGCCGGCCGTAGTGTCCGCTTTGTCGTCGGCAGCAATCCCGTGCTGATTGCGACCGAGCTTTCCGAGCTTGGCGCGCTGGTGCAGACCCGGCAGGCGCGTGATCCGAGCAGCGATGAACGCGCCCGGCTCCAATCGCTGGCGAACGAACTTGCGCGGTTGGCGGAACAGCTCGGCGCGATGTCGGAAGAGGGCAGCGATGACCAGGACGGCGCGGCACTCGCCGATCGCAGCTATGCCTATCAGGCGGAAGAGCCGCTCGACCCGATACCTGCCAAGCCGCCCAGCGCGCAGCGCATTCGTCATCTCATCGCGATGCGACGGTTGCGAGACCGCTTTTTCCGATCCGATCTTTTCGCCGACCCGGCCTGGGACATCCTGCTTGATCTGACGGCATCGCGGATCGAGAAGAGGCAGGTTTCGGTTTCCAGCCTGTGCATTGCTGCGGCGGTGCCGCCGACCACGGCCTTGCGCTGGGTTCGCATGATGACCGACCAGGGACTGCTCGAGCGCCGCGCCGATCCTGCCGATGCGCGGCGGATGTTCGTCGATCTGTCGGATGCGGCCTTTGCCAAGGTGTGCGGCTGGTTCGCGACGGTTGAACAGCGCGGCGGTTTGGGCGTTTGACCGCTTCCATGCATGCCATCTTGGCAGCGGGGACGGTTCTCCCTAGTTTGCGGGCATGACCAGTCCGTTCACCGAACTGAACGACCGCGCGCGCGACGTTTTCCGCATCGTTGTCGAGAGCTATCTCGAAACCGGCCAGCCGGTCGGATCGCGCACGATCTCGAAAACGTCTTCGGTCAATCTGTCGCCAGCCTCGATCCGCAACGTGATGCAGGACCTCGAGGAGCTGGGTCTGCTCGCTGCGCCACATACAAGTGCGGGGCGCATGCCGACCGAGCAGGGTCTCAGGCTCTTTGTCGATGGGATGATGCAGGTCGCCGAGCCCTCGGCCGAAGAGCGTGCGGCGATAGAGAAGCAGCTGGAAAGCGCAGGACCGATCGAAGCCGCGCTGGCCGCCACGACCCAGGCGCTGTCGGGCCTGTCCGCCTGTGCCGGGATCGTCATGGTGCCGCGTCGCGAACCGATCCTGCGCCAGATGAACTTCGTCCGGCTTTCGGACAACCAGGTACTGGCGGTGCTTGTCGGGCATGACGGCAGCATCGAGAACCGCGTGCTCGAAATGGACCGGCGCGTGACGGACAGCATGCTGGTCCAGGCAGGCAATTTCATCAGTGCCAGGCTTTCGGGGCGCAGCCTTTCGCAGGCACTGGCGGCACTTGAGGCCGAGATTCTGAGCGAGCGGGCTGCGCTGGACACTGCCAGTTCCGATCTTGTCCGCCGCGGGCTCGCCATGTGGTCGCGCGACGGATCGGATCGCCCGGTGCTGATCGTGCGCGGACAGGCCAACCTGCTTGACAACGAGGCGGTGGCCGATCTGGAACGCGTGCGCCGTCTGCTCGACGAGCTTGAAGCCATGCAGGACATTGCCCATCTTCTCGACAGCGCACGCGAGGCTGGATCGGCCCGCATCTTCATCGGAGCGGAAAACAAATTGTTTTCGCTTTCCGGGTCATCCGTGATAGCGGCGCCCTATCGTGACGGCGAGGGCCGTGTTGTCGGCGTGGTCGGGGTCATTGGTCCCACCCGCCTCAATTATGCGCGTATTGTGCCGATGGTGGACTTTACCGCGCAGAGCCTGACCCGATTGTTGAAATGAGCAGGAACACCGTGATTCAGGACGAAACCGTGACGCAGAACGACACCAGCAAATCCGCCGATATCGACGCCGAAGCGGCCGCCGAACTCGAGGGCGTGCCGGACAGCCTGAAGGAACAGGGCGATGGCCAGGCGGCGCTGGAAGAGCGCATCGCCACGCTCGAGGCCCAGCTCGCCGAGGCGAAGCAGGACGTGCTTTATGCCCGCGCCGACACGCAGAATGTGCGCCGCCGTCTCGAGAAGGACGCGCAGGATGCCCGCGCTTATGCCGCGACCGGCTTCGCCCGCGACATCCTGTCGGTCTCGGACAATCTGACGCGCGCGCTGCAGGCGATTCCCGAAGATGCCCGCAATGACGAGGCGTGGAAGGGGCTGGTCGTCGGTCTCGAGGCGACGGGCCGCGAGCTCGAAAGCGTGTTCGGCAAGCACGGTATCTCGCGCATCGCCGCGATCGGCCTGCCGCTCGATCCGAACCAGCACCAGGCGATGATCGAACTGCCCAGCGACGAGGCAGAGCCCGGCACCGTGGTGCAGGAACTTCAGGCCGGCTACATGATCAAGGACCGGCTGCTGCGCCCCGCGCTGGTCGCGGTCGCCAAGAAGCCGGATTGATCCACCTACCCGATTGAACTTCACGTCATTCCCGCGAACACGGGAATCCCGCTTTGTTCCGATCTTGCCTCAGAAGCGGGACCCCCGCCTACGCGGGGGTGACGAAAAATGGCATAGGGTCGGTTATACCGGAAACGGCAGGATCTGGCGATAGGTCTCGATCGATGGCGCCCCCGGGACCCTTGCCCCCTGGCGCAGCATGAAAGCGTGGCGGACCAGCTCGGCCTGCTGCTCGATGCCGTACTTCCCAAAGCGCTGGCCCGGCTTGATCGCATAGTCATAGCGGCAGAACGGGTGGCGCTTCAGCGGCAGGAAGATACCCTGCTGATACTGCCAGACATGCACCATCTCGTGGATGAACAATGCCTGGCGCGACAGGCTGGCGCAGCTGAAATCGTCGCAATAGGCGCTTCCACCAGGGTGAAAATGGATATGCCCCATGGGGGCCATGATCGTGCGCTTGGGCTGGAAGAAAATCCATTTCTTCAGCCTTATGCGCACACGATCATAGGCGATCGCGTCGCCGAAGACCGAACGCGACAGATCGATCTCCGTCTTCGTCAAAGGGCGGTCGATCGGCGCGGTCGCCATCAGTGATGGGCCATGCCGTCTTCGGGCTTGATCGCGTTGAGCGTCGCATCGACCTCGATCTTCTCGCCATTGGAGAAGGAGAACAGGAAGGTCGCCTTGCCCGCCTTGCGCGAGGCATTGTCGAAGCCCCAGACCATCACATGCTTGCCGCCCGGCTTGAACTCGACCTTGCCGCGCGTCGGCACCGCAACTGCCGTGATCGGCTTCATCATCGACATGCCGTTCTCCTCGACCGTCTCGTGCATCTCCAGGCGCAGGATGTTGGGCGAGGTGATCGAGCGCAGCACAGTGTCGCTGGGGCCCCCCTTGATGGTGAAATACAGCACCGAAGGACTGCCTTCGACGGGCGAAAGCTTCACATAGGCCTTTTCGACCAGCAGCTGTGCGGGCGGCTGGCACGCGGCGAGCAGTGCCAGCGCAAGCCCAGTGACCATCAGCGTAACTATGCGCAGCATCGGTGAATTCTCCCTCATCATCCTGTGCCGGAACGGGCCGGATCGGCCATGGCCGTGATGTAGATACTGCGATGCCTTGTGCCAAGCGAAAGCCATCCTATATCCGCCGACGGGGACGGAATTGCCGGATGCTTGGGGGCATGACGGCGGTTCGTATTCTTTCATCTGCATATCGAAAGTTACGTGGGAAAAGCATTATGGCAAAAGTAATCGGTATCGACCTTGGCACCACCAACAGCTGCGTGTCGGTGATGGATGGCGACAAGCCCAAGGTGATCGAAAACGCGGAAGGCGCGCGCACCACGCCGTCGATCGTCGCCTTCACCAAGGATGGCGAGCGTCTCGTCGGTCAGCCGGCCAAGCGCCAGGCCGTTACCAATCCGGAAAACACCGTGTTCGCGGTCAAGCGTCTGATCGGCCGTCGTTTCGACGATCCGCTGACCAAGAAGGACATGGAGCTGGTGCCCTACAGCATCGTCAAGGGCGGCAATGGCGACGCCTGGGTGAAGGCGGGCGGCAAGGACTATTCGCCTTCGGAAATCAGCGCGTTCACGCTGCAGAAGATGAAGGAAACCGCCGAGAGCTATCTGGGCGAAACCGTGACCCAGGCGGTCATCACTGTACCGGCCTATTTCAACGACGCCCAGCGTCAGGCGACCAAGGACGCAGGCAAGATCGCCGGCCTGGAAGTGCTGCGCATCATCAACGAGCCGACTGCGGCAGCGCTTGCTTATGGCCTCGACAAGAACGACGGCAAGACCATCGCAGTCTATGACCTTGGCGGCGGCACGTTCGATATCTCGATCCTCGAGATCGGCGACGGCGTGTTCGAGGTGAAGGCGACCAATGGCGACACCTTCCTGGGCGGCGAGGACTTCGACTCCAAGCTCGTCGAGTTCCTGGCCGACGAGTTCAAAAAGGCCGAGGGCATCGACCTGACCAAGGACAAGCTCGCGCTGCAGCGTCTGAAGGAAGCCGCGGAAAAGGCGAAGATCGAGCTCAGCTCGGCACAGACCACCGAAGTCAACCTGCCCTTCATCACCGCCGACCAGAACGGCCCGAAGCATCTGGTGAAGACCATCAGCCGCGCGGACCTCGAGAAGCTGGTCGCCGATCTGATCAAGCGCACGCTCGATCCGTGCAAGAAGGCGCTCGAAGATGCCGGCCTCAAGGCGGCGGACATCGACGACGTCGTGCTCGTCGGCGGCATGACCCGCATGCCGCGCGTGCGCGAAGTGGTGAAGGAATTCTTCGGCAAGGAACCGCATACCGGCGTGAACCCCGACGAAGTTGTCGCCATGGGCGCGGCGATCCAGGCGGGCGTGCTGCAGGGCGACGTGAAGGACGTGCTGCTGCTCGACGTGACCCCGCTGTCGCTGGGCATCGAGACGCTGGGTGGCGTGTTCACCCGCATGATCGACCGCAACACCACGATCCCGACCAAGAAGTCGCAGACCTATTCGACCGCTGACGACAACCAGCAGGCGGTGACGATCCGCGTCTTCCAGGGCGAGCGCGAAATGGCGGCGGACAACAAGCTGCTCGGCCAGTTCGACCTGGTCGGCATTCCGCCGGCACCGCGCGGGGTGCCGCAGATCGAGGTGACGTTCGACATCGATGCCAACGGCATCGTCAACGTCTCGGCCAAGGACAAGGGTACCGGCAAGGAGCAGCAGATCCGCATCCAGGCTTCGGGCGGTCTCAGCGACGCCGACATCGACCAGATGGTCAAGGATGCCGAGCGCTTTGCCGAGGAAGACAAGAAGCGCCGCGAGACGGCCGAGGCCAAGAACAATGCCGAGAGCCTGCTGCACAGCACCGAAAAGCAGCTCGAAGAGCATGGCGACAAGGTCGATGCTGCGGTCAAGGGCGAGATCGAGACCGCGATTGCCGAGCTCAAGACCGCAGTCGAGGGCGGCGAGGCGGATGCGATGAAGTCGAAGACCGAAGCGCTCGCCCAGGCCGCGATGAAGCTGGGTCAGGCGATCTACGAGAAGGAACAGGCGGCAGCTGCCTCTCCGGCGGCCGACGCTGCTCCGGCTGAGGACAATGTCGTCGACGCCGAGTTCTCGGAAGTTGACGGCGACGCGAAAAACTGATTGCCGGATTGATGTTCGACAGTCCGGCCGGGCGGGACTGCGGGGCAGGGGTGGTTAGTGCCACCCCGGCGCCGCGATCCCGCCCGATCGCTGCATGATGAATCGCGACCCATGACCATGACCACAGCCAAAGATTATTACGAGCGCCTGGGCGTATCGCGCAATGCGGACGATGCCACGCTCAAGTCGGCGTATCGCAAGCTTGCGATGCAATGGCACCCGGACCGCAACCCCGGCGATGCCGAGGCCGAGGCGAAGTTCAAGGCGATCAGCCAGGCCTATGACACCCTGAAGGATCCGCAGAAGCGCGCGGCCTATGACCGTTATGGCCACGAGGCCTATGAAAGCGGCATGTCAGGCGGTGGCGGTGGTCATGGCGCTGCCGGCGGCTTTTCCGATCTTGGCGACATTTTCGATACGATCTTCGGCGGCGGCTTTGGCGGAGCAGGCGGTCGCCGCGGCCCCGTTCGCGGCGCGGACCTGCGCTACGACATGGAGATCACGCTCGAAGATGCCTATCACGGCAAGGCGAGCGAGATCACCATCGATGTCGCCGCGACCTGCGACACTTGCGACGGGTCGGGCGCGGAGCCCGGCACCAAGGTGCGCACCTGCAACCTGTGCGGTGGCAGCGGCAAGATGCGTGCGCAACAGGGCTTTTTCGTGGTCGAGCGGACCTGCCCGAACTGCCATGGCAGCGGCCAGGTGATCGAGAACCCGTGCCGCACCTGCCGAGGCGAGGGCCGGGTCGACAAGCAGCAGACGCTCTCGGTCGACATCCCGCCGGGCGTCGACAATGGCACGCGCATCCGCCTGTCAGGCAAGGGCGAGGCGGGCCCCAAGGGCTCGCCCCCGGGCGACCTCTACATCTTCATCCATGTCGCGCGGCACCGCATCTTCGAGCGCGACGGCACCACGCTGATCACGCGTTGTCCGATCAGCATCACGACCGCTGCCCTGGGCGGCGAGCTCGAGATCCCCGGGCTCGACGGCAAGCGCCACAAGATCAGCATCCCGGCGGGTATCCAGTCGGGCAAGCAGCTGCGCCAGCGCGGCGCAGGCATGCCGGTGCTGCAGGGCCGCGGCACGGGCGACATGGTCATCCAGATCGATGTCGAGACGCCGACCAAGCTCAGCGCCCGCCAGAAGGAATTGCTGCGCGAATTCCAGGCGACCGAGACCGGTCAGGAAAGCCCGGAAAGCACGGGGTTCTTCGCCAAGCTCAAGGAAATGTGGGACGGGATCGGCGAATAAGACGGGACTTTCACCGCCTTATCGGTCAGATATCCTCGGCGAGCCGCCCGTAGAGCTGCGGGCGGCGATCGCGGAAAAAGCCCATGCCCGCGCGGTGTTTGCGCGCCTGGGCAAGATCGAGCGTCGCGACGAGTACACCGGTTTCCTCCGCGCCATAATCCAGGATCAGGTCACCCCATTCGTTGGTGATGAAGCTGTGGCCGTAGAAGCTCTGATTGCCTTCGGTGCCGATGCGGTTGCTGGCGATCACGGGCATGCAGTTCGATACCGAATGCCCCTGCATCGCACGCCGCCACATGCGACTGGTGTCGAGGTCCGCGTCATAGGGTTCCGATCCGATCGCGGTGGGGTAGAAGAGCAGCTCCGCGCCCATCAGCGCCATCGCGCGCGCGCATTCGGGATACCATTGGTCCCAGCAGATGCCGACGCCGATCCGCGTGCCGCATACGTCCCAGACCTTGAAGCCGGTATTGCCCGGGCGGAAATAATATTTCTCCTCATAGCCCGGCCCATCCGGGATATGGCTCTTGCGGTAGACGCCCATGATCTCGCCATCGGAATCGATCATCGCCAGCGAGTTGTAATGATGCGGCCCGTCGCGCTCGAAAAAGCTGGTGGGGATCGTGACCTTGAGCTGCCTGGCCAGCTTCGCCATCGCCCGCACGCTTGGATGCTCGGCGGTCGGGTGCGCGGTCGCGAACAGCGCCTCGTCCTCAACCTGGCAGAAATAGGGGCCCTCGAACAGTTCGGGCGGCAGGATGATGTCCGCGCCCTTGTCCGCCGCATGCGCGACAAGATCGCTGACAGCATCGATATTCTCGGCCAAACCGCCACCCAGCGGCAGCTGCAGGGCAGCGACGGTAATCTCGGTCATAGCGAAACGTTGATCCCAATGCGGGGCAGGAGCGCGACCATGCCCAGATACAAGATGATGGTGAGGCCGCAGCCAGCACCCAAGCTCAGCCAGAAGCTCACGCCCGAGCGGAGCATCCAGGGAATGAGCAGGAACATGGGCAGCGTCGGCAGGAAATACCAGAAGGCGGCCGACACATAATTGGCCACGAGCTCGCGGTCGCCGCTGTCATTCCAAAGCCAGATCATGCCGAGCGTCGAAACCAGCGGGATCGAGGCGATCAGGCCCCCCAGGCCCGGGCTGCGCCGCGAAACCAGCGCGATGATCGCAACCAGAATGCCCGAGATCACCGCCCGCAGGACAAACGCACCCATTATCGCCCCCGGCATCAGAAGCTCGCCGCCGGTTATGCGACCGACGGCGAGCCAGACATCACTTCTTGCGGAACAGCATCGTCATGCGGTCGGATTCACCGATCGCGGCATATTTGGCCTTGTCCTGGTCCTTCAGCGCATAATTGGGCGGAAGCGTCCACACGCCATCGGGATAGTCGGCCGTGTCCTTGGGATTGGCGTTGATCTCGCTCTTGCCGACCAGTTCGAAGCCGTGCTTCTCGAACATCGCGATGACGTCAGCTTCCTTGAGATAGCCCTTCGAGCCATCGGCATAAGCGGCGGGCGCATCGGCCTTGGCGCGGTGCTGTTCGATGCCGATCATGCCGCCGGGCTTGAGCATCTTGTGCATCGCGTCGAGCTCGCTGCCCAATATGCCCCAGCGGTTCATGTTGTGCAGCATGCGCAGGATCAGGATGCGATCGACCTTGCCGTTGAGTTCGGCGGGCACGGCATTGGTGACATGGGCATGGATCTTGTCTGCCGCGAGCCCGGTCGCCTTGGCGGCGCGCTCGGGATAGCTGGTCGGATAGGCCGCCATCTGTGCCTTGCGCTGCTCGCTGAACGACGCGGCGGTCGGCGAGACGCCCAGCGCGACATATTTGCCGCTGGTCGCGGTCAGCGGGGCGAGGATCTTCGTGTACCACCCCGCATCGGCGGCATATTCGGCGACGACCATATCAGGGCCGACCTGGAAGAACTCGAGCGTCTCCTTGGGGTGGCGGTACTTGTCGCGGGCCTTGTCCTCGCCGCGCAGATCGGCAGCCACGGCGGCATCGATCGCCGAGGAGGCAGAGGCGCTCTCGGCGGCTAGCGCAGGCGCAGCGGTCATCAGGGGCAGGGCAGTGCCTGCGATCAGGGCAGACAGGATCAGGGTGCGCATGGGGGGCAATCCTCTTTGTGGTTGTTGCTGGGGAACTCAGGACGGGTCCTGTGACAGGCTATACCCGCCACTGCAGGTCCGATCAATCGAGCAGCGGCATCTGTTGGCTGGCGCAGTGGAAGCTGCCGCCGCCTGCCAGCACGGCATCGGCGCGCAGGCCGATGGTCTTGCGATCAGGGAAGCACGCGCCGATCGCCTCGACCGCCGGACCATCCGAGGCGGTGCCATAGGTCGGCACGACGACGAGATGACTTGTGATCGCGAAGTTCATATGGCTCGCCGGTTGCACCTTCATCTCGCCCTCGGCATCGACGCGCTCGACCAGGCCGGGCGAGGGGATGGGCACGACCTTCAGGCCGAAGGCTTCGGCCCGAAGCTTCGCATTGGCATAGATCGCAGCATTGGGATCGTCCTCACTGCTAGCCACCGGCAGCGCCAGCGTCCCCGGCGCCACGAAGCGCGCGAGATTGTCGACATGCCCGTCGGTATGGTCGTTGATCAGCCCGTCGCCCAGCCAGAGAAGGCGCTCAATGCCCAGGTCGTGCCGCAGCCGCGCCTCGATCTGCTCGCGCGACAGATGCGGGTTGCGATTGGGGTTGAGCAGGCACTGCTCGGTGGTGACGCCCAAGCCGTTACCGTCGACATCTATCGCTCCGCCTTCGAGCACCCAGTCCGCGCTGTCGCTATCCAGGCCAGCCTCCTCGGCGAGCAGCCCGCCGATTTCAGTGTCGCCGGGCATGACATATTTGCCGCCCCAGCCGTTGAAGCCAAAGCGCTGGGCGAAGGCCTTGCCCTCCGCGCCCCGGACCACCAGCGGCCCGGTATCGCGCAGCCAGATATCGCCATAGGGATGGACACAGAGCCTCACCGCCTCGCCGGCCAGTTCACGCGCAAGCGCTTCGTGTACCGCGTCAGGCACGACCAACCGCGCTTCCTGTCCGCTTTCTGCCACCGCGCGCGCAAAGGCTGCAATCTCGCCCTGCGCGGCGGCGAGGAAGCCGTTCCACTCGTCGGCCAGATGCGGAAAACCGATCCATAGCCAGCGCTGCGGAGCCCATTCGGGCGGCATCATCTGCGTCATCGGATCACTGGCCCGCCCGGCTCTTGTCGCGGATGGCGCGGAACTCGTCACCTTCCACCCAGTTCGGCCAGTCCTTCGACATCGCGAGGCTGCGGCCGATACTGTAATAGAGTGACAGGTCGTCGATCACGCCCGACCAGTCCCAATTCGGGTTATACTCGTCCTTGGGCCCGTGATAGCGGTTGACGGTATAGTCCTTGCCGGCTGCTTCGCCCGCTGCCTTGCCACCGTTCACCAGATCGTCGCCGCCATCGATGTACAGCATCGGCACGCCCTGCTTGGCGAGGCTGAAATGGTCGGATCGGTAGTAATAGCCGTTCTGCGGCATCGGGTCGGCTTCGGCCACACGGCCTTCCTTCTTGAGCGCGACCGCGAGGAAATCGTCGAGCTGCGACTTGCCCTTGCCGATCACGGTGACATTGCGTGCCTTGCCCGCCATCAGGAAGGCATCCATGTTGATCCCGCCCGCAGTCTGGCTGAGCGGATAGATCGGGTTCTCGCCATAATAAGCCGAGCCCAACAGCCCCGATTCCTCGCCGGTGACCGCGAGGAAGACGACGCTGCGATCCGGTGCGCCAGCCTTGCCGAACGCTTCGGCCAGCGCGACCAGCGCGGCCGTGCCGGTCGCGTTGTCGACCGCGCCATTACAGATATCGTCGCCGTCATCGGCGGGCTTGCATCGGCCGAGATGATCCCAGTGCGCGGTATAGAGCACATACTCGTCGGGACGCCTGGCGCCGGGCAGGATGCCGATGATATTGTTCGAAATCGTCGTCTCGATCGCATTGGCGAAAGACACCGAGGCCTTGAGCCCCAGCGGCACCGGCTTGAAGCCCTTGCGCTTGGCTGCTGCGCTCAGCGCGGTGAGATCCTGTCCCGCGCTAGCCAGCAGCTTCTCGGCGGCTTCCTTCTGGATCCAGCCATTGGCCTGGGTTTCGCTCGCACCCTTGTCGGCGCTCTGCGCGAAGAATTGCGGGCCGGTCCAGCTCGACTCGACCACGCTCCAGCCATAGGCGGCAGGCACCGTATCGTGCACGATCAACGCAGCGGCAGCGCCCTGGCGCGCGGCTTCTTCATACTTGTAGGTCCAGCGGCCATAATAGGTCATCGCCTTGCCGCCGAATTCACCGTTCAGGTCGGCGCTGTCATAATCGGGGTCGTTGACCAGGATGATAACCGTCTTGCCCTTCACATCGAGCCCGGCATAATCGTTCCAGCCCTTTTCGGGTGCGTTGATGCCATAGCCGACGAACACCACGTCGCTGTTCGCAATGTCGATGGTTTCGGCCTCCCGATAAGTGCCGATCACCATGTCCTTGCCATATTCGAAGCTCAGCGGCGTCTTGCCGCCGGTGACCGTCAGCGGGCTTATCTTGCCGGCCTCGATGCTGACCAGCGGCACCTTCTGCAGCCAGCTGTCGCCATTGCCCGGCTTGAGCCCTGCCTTGGCAAATCGGTCGGTGAGCAGGTCGATCGTCTTCTGTTCACCGACGCTACCGGGCGCCCGGCCTTCGAAAGCGTCCGAAGACAGCATCCGGGTGACGTCTTTCATCGTAGTTTCGGAAATCGGCTGGGGGGCAGTCTCGGGAATATCGATAGGCGTTACCGATTGGGCAGCCAACGGGCTTGCTGCGAGTATAGCCAGTGGCGCGGCTGCGAGTTTGAACAGGGTCTTGAGATACATGATCGCTCTTTTCGCCGGAAGAATGGATGCGCAGGCCCCATGCCCGCTGGTCGCGGCTGTTTGCCAGTTGCGTCCCCATCAGGCAAGCGGATCGGTCAGGCGCGGCCCGAGCCATGCTTGTGATTTGCAACGAATTTCCGTATCGCAGCTTTCAGAGTTAACATGTGTGAATGACAGGCGCGTGTCAGGATTTTCGAATCGCTGCCTGTCCAGTCTTGAACGATCGCAAATCAGGTCTTTTCGCTATGGCGTTTGACACTACTGCCGACGCCACGCCCGAAACTGGCCCGCCGCTCGATGACGAGGCGTTCAAGGCCCAGCTCGCGTCGCTCATTCCGCACCTGCGAGCCTATGGCCGCTCGCTCAGCGGCAATCGCGATGTCGCGGATGACCTGGTCCAGGACACGATGCTCAAAGCCTGGGCTGCGCGCGGCCGCTTTGCCGCGGGCACGAACATGCGCGCCTGGACCTTCATCATCCTGCGCAATTCCTTCCTCTCGCAGCGCAGGCGTGCGCGGTTCACCACCGAATGGGACGATGTCGTCGCCGATCGCATCCTGTCGATGCCGGCAGGGCAGGGCGATCAGCTCCATCTGGCAGATGTCCAGCGTGCGCTGATGCAACTGCCCGAAAGCCAGCGTGAGGCGCTGATCCTGGTCGGCGCAGGCGGCTTTTCCTACGAGGAAGCAGCCGACATTTGCGGCGTCGCGCTTGGCACGATCAAGAGCCGTGTGGCGCGCGGACGCTCGGCGCTGGCCGCGTTGATCGAGGACACGGCAGCCAGCGAGGGCCGGGCAGAGCGGACATCCGATCCGATGGCCGCGATCATGGCCGATGTCGACCGGGTCAGCGGCGGGCTGGTCGGGCGCAGCGCCGAGGACGACTGAGCGCTGCTGCGCGCCGATTGCCTCTGGCCGCGGGCCGGGCTAGCACCTGCGCCATGCCAGTCCATCCAGAACTTGTCGAAGCGCGTCAGCGCGCTGCACGCCATGCACCGTTCCTGGCCGCTGCCATGGAGCGCGCACCCGATCTTGCCGACCGGCTGCAGGAGGAAGGTCTCGACGCCGCGCTGGATCATGTTCGCAATCTCGGCAGCGAGGGACCGGTCGCCGAAGCGCTGCGGCGTCGCAAGAGCGGGCTTGCCCTGGTCCTGGCGCTTGCCGATCTGGCTGGCCTGGTCGGCGTGGACCGGGTCACGCGCATCCTGTCCGACTTTGCCGACCAGGCGCTGGACGCGGCTCTGGCCGATATCATTGCCCGGCGCACGCCAGGCGCCGAACTGCGCGGTTTCGCGGTCATCGCGCTGGGCAAGCACGGCGGACAGGAGCTCAACTATTCGTCGGATATCGACCCGATCTTCATCTACGATCCCATGACACTGCCTTGCAGACCCCGCGAGGACGCCGCCGATGCTGCGCAGCGTATTGCGCGGCAACTGATTGATACGATGAGCCAAAGGGATGGCAACGGCTATGTCTTTCGGATGGATCTGCGGCTACGCCCGGCGGCCGAGGTCACCCCGCTTGCGATCCCCGTCGATGCGGCGCTGTCGCATTATGAATCGCAGGCGCTGACCTGGGAACAGGCCGCCTTCATCCGCTCGCGCGCCGCAGCGGGCGACCGCGTCCTCGGCGACTATTTCATGGAGGCACTGCGTCCGTTCATCTGGCGGCGCTCGCTCGATTTCGGGACGATCGACGAGATTGCCGCGCTCACCCGCCAGATCCGCGATCATTACAACAAGGGCCAGACGCTCGGCCCGGGTTTCGATCTCAAGCGCGGCCGCGGCGGCATTCGCGAGGTCGAATTTTTCACCCAGGCGCATCAACTCATCCATGGAGGCCGCAATCCCGCGCTTCGCGTGCGCTCGACGCTCGACGCACTCGGTGCGCTTGAAGATCAAGGGATCATCCCCGGGCATGAGGCAAGGCTGCTGGCGGGGCATTATCGCACGCTGCGCACCTTCGAACACCGGCTGCAGATGGTCGACGACCAGCAGACGCACAGCCTGCCCGTCGACGCGCCGGCGCTCGACAACGTCGCGCGGCTGCATGGAATGGCCGATGGTGCAGCGATGATCGCGGCACTCCAGCCGGTTACACGGGATGTCGCAACCGTCTATGACGCGCTGATCGCCTCGCAGCGAGGTCAGGGCGATGAAGCGGCGGTTCCATTGAGCAACGATCCCGAACTGCTCGCCGAGGCGTTGGATCGTGCCGGGTTCGATCAGCCGGACAAGCTCGCCGTGCGGGTTCAGGGCTGGCGCGGCGGGGCAGTGCGGGCCTTGCGCACTGCAGCAGGCCGAAAGGCGTTCGAGGAGGTGCTGCCCGCGCTGCTTGCGGCCTTTGCCGATGCGCCTGATCAGGCGGCGGCGCTCAACCGGTTCGACGATCTGCTGCGGCAGCTGCCCAGCACGGTGAACGTGTTCCGCCTGCTCCAGGCGCGCCCCGCGTTGATGCAGACCCTGGTCGACATTCTTAGCCATGCGCCGGTGCTGGCCGAATCGCTGGCGCGCCGGGGAGACCTGCTCGACGGACTGATCGATGCGAGCGCCTATGATCTGGTGGGCAGCGTCGAACAGATTGCCGAACGCCTCGCCCGCGAGGAGCCGGGCGACGACTATCAGCAGCGGCTCGATGCGGTGCGCGTGCGCGTCGGCGAGATGCGCTTTGCCCTCGGGGTGCAGCTGATCGAGGGGCGGCACGATCCGGTCGCCATTGCGGGCGGCTATGCCCGTGTCGCGGAGGCGGCGATCTGTCGTCTGGCCGATTGCGCCATCAGCGAATTCATCGCGGTGCATGGCCGGATGCCGGACAGCGAGCCGGTGATCCTCGCGCTCGGGCGGCTCGGCGGCGGGGCGCTCACCCACGCCTCCGACCTCGATCTCATCTTCCTGTTCAGCGGAGAGATCGGGCTGGAATCGGACGGCAGGCGCCCGCTGGGAAGCACGCAATATTACAACCGGCTGGCGCAGCGGATCATCGCCGCGCTCTCCGTGCCGACGGCGGCAGGCGCTTTGTACGAGGTCGATACGCGGCTGCGCCCCAACGGCGCGCAGGGCCTGCTGGCGGTGTCGTTCGCCAGCTTTGCCGAATATCAGCGCGATCAGGCCTGGACCTGGGAGCATATGGCGCTTTGCCGGGCGAGAGTGGTCTATGGATCGCCAGAGAGCCGGGCGCGGCTTGAGGCGATCATCGGCGATGTCCTCAACACCCCGCGCGATACGGCGGATGTGCGCGCGGCCGCGCTGAAGATGCGCGAGGACATTGCCGCGCACAAGAAGCCGCTCGGTCCGCTCGACGTCAAGCTGCTGCCCGGTGGCCTGGTCGATCTGGAGTTCATCGTCCACACGCTGCAACTGACCCACGGGGTGGGCTTCCACCCGGATCTGCGCCAGGCGATTGATGCGTTGGTTACTGCGGGGCTTGCAGATGCCGCCCTGGCTGAAGCGAATGACCTGATGACACGGCTGCTGGTGGCACTGCGTCTGGTAGCGCCCGATTGCAGCGAGCCCCCGCCCGCAAGCCAGGCGCTGGTTGCGCGGGCCTGCGGCCGCGGTTCCTGGCCGGAGTTGCTGACCGCGGTCGATTGCGCGCGTGCCAGTGTTCAAACCGCCTGGCAGCACCTATTTGGCGCGAGCGCGCCTGCAACGAGCGCATGAGAGAGAAGGACAGACGATGACCGATATTGGCGACACCATCCCCGACATTGCGTTGACCGCGCCCGATGGCAGCAGCGTTTCCGCGTCCGATTATGCCGGCAAGGCCTGGGTGCTGTATTTCTATCCCAAGGACGACACCAGCGGCTGCACCAAGGAAGCGCAGGAGTTCAGCGCGCATCTTGCCGAGTTCGAGGCGGCGGGCGTCTCGGTGCTCGGCGTGTCGAAGGATCCGCCGAAAAAGCATCAGAAGTTCATCGAGAAATACGGCCTCACCGTTCCGCTCGCCAGCGATGCGGAGACCGATGGGCTGGCCGAGGCGATGGGCGTGTGGATCGAGAAATCGATGTACGGGAAGAAGTATATGGGAATGGACCGTTCTACCTTCCTGATCGGCAAGGACGGAAAGGTCGTGCGCGTCTGGCGCAAAGTGAAGGTCGCCGGGCATGTCGCCGAGGTGCTGGAGGCCGCCAAGGCGATTTGAGACGTCGCGAATCATGGTTAACCACAAGGGCTCGCCAACGGATTTGGCGGGCCCTTTTTGCTGGCGTGACGGAAATTTCCAATCGTTCCGGCCTGTGAAAAGTTAACGGAAGGCTCGGGTCGACGCTGCGGCAGGACGATTCTCAGCCGTTCGCCGCCCGGATTAGGGCCGAAAACCGTCTCATTCATGCACGATTAAACGATTCAACGCGCCAGCCAGACGCTTCAACGCGCGGTGGGCGGTTGCGGGTTGCAGTGCACAAAGCTTTCCATCTACCCATGATTCAACGAAATCGGAGGGAAGGGGTTCCAACGATTTTTGTGTTTTTGTGCTCCGCCTGTCACAAGGCGCCGGAGCACGAAGGGCACCCGCAAGGTCCGAACGGCCCGGTGGTTGCCCTTGCAACAAGGTGCTGAATATTCATGGTCGCAACCAGAATTGTCGCAACGGTCCTTACCACCACCACAGCCGGTCTGCTGTGCGCTGCATCACCCGCTTATGCTGAAGGCAACGCCACTGACATCGCTGCTGCCGTGCCGCAGGTTTCGACCGAAGGCGCTCTGGGAGCCCAGGATACCGAATTCCGCGCCCTGTTCGCCGACTGGAAATCGATGGAAAACCGCGATACCGGCCGTGTCTCCATCCCCTCGCGCAAGCCCGTCGATGCCTTCAAGCTGACCAGCCAGTACGGTTTCCGCGCCGATCCCTTCGCCGGACGCCGCGCCCGCCACAAGGGTCTCGATATGGCAGGCCCGATCGGCACGCCGATCTACGCCACCGCCGACGGTATCGTGGGTCGTGCGCAGTGGGTCGGCGGTTACGGCCAGTATGTCGAAGTCAATCACGGTGGCGAAATCCAGACGCGCTACGGCCACCTCTCGCAAATTCTGGTTCAGCCCAACCAGCGCGTCACCAAGGGCCAGGTCATCGGCCTGATGGGTTCGACCGGCCGCTCCACCGGCAGCCATCTGCACTATGAAGTGCGCATCGCCGGAAACTCGGTCAATCCGATGCCCTTTATCTCCTCGCGCGACTATCTGCTGGCCATGCAGGATGGCGGCAAGGTCGCCCAAGGCGGTCCCGCCGAGTAGTCGCTCGCAATTTTTGCAGATCTTGACATCAAGCGCCGGTTCTCCGGCGCTTTTTGTTTGTCGGCCGCACAACCCCGCGCTTTGCCATTGCTTTAATCGCGCGATTAAACAATGATGCCTGCGTAGTCGGGAATCGTTACGGAACACGCCGAATGGCGGGACGGACCTTTCCCTTGATCAGGAGGGAATGTCGCAATGCATCCATCGGTCCACGCCCAGAATCAGGCCGACAAGCCGGCTATCATCATGGCGGGTTCGGGGCTTCAGGTAAGCTATGCCGAGCTGGATCGCCGCTCGAACCAGGTCGCACAGTATCTGCGCCAGCAGGGTGTCGGTATCGGCGACACCGTTGCTCTGTGTCTGGAGAACCGGGCGGAATATTTCGACATCGTCTGGGGCGCGCAGCGCGCAGGCCTTATCTTCGTGGCGATTTCCAACCGGCTGACCGCGGACGAGATAAGCTATATCCTGCAGGATAGCGGCGCCAAGCTGCTGTTCACCTCCGATTATCTCGGGGCGCATCTGCCAGCGATCGCCAGCGCCTGTCCGCACGTGCCGATCGTCAATCTGGACGATGCCTCCGCCACCGCTGCCATCGCCGCGATGCCCGATACGCCGATCGCCGATCAGCGCGCGGGCTCTGACATGCTCTATTCTTCAGGTACCACCGGACGTCCCAAGGGCGTGCGTCTGCCGCTGCCGGAAGATGGCGACATCGCCGCGAGCAACACGCTGGTGATGCTCGCCCAGGGCGCATTCGGCTTCGGCCCGGACAGCATCTATCTCTCGCCCGCGCCGCTTTATCATGCCGCGCCGCTGCGCTGGTGCATGAGCGTGCACAAGCTGGGCGGCACCGTGATCGTGATGGAGAAGTTCGATCCTGAAGCCGCGCTGCAGCTGATCGAGCGCTACAAGGTCAATGTCAGCCAATGGGTTCCGACGCATTTCACCCGCATGCTCAAGCTGCCCGAGGAGGTGCGCACGCGCTATGACGTGTCGAGCCTGAAATCGGCGGTGCATGCTGCCGCACCATGTCCGGTGCCGGTCAAGCAGGCGATGATCGACTGGTGGGGGCCGGTGCTCAAGGAATATTATGCCGGCACCGAGGGCAATGGCTTCACCTTTATCTCGAGCGAGGACTGGTTGACGCACCAGGGCTCGGTCGGGCGCTCGCTGCTCGGCACGATCCGAATCTGCGACGAAGAGGGCAAGGAGGTGCCTGCGCGCACCGAAGGCACCGTCTATTTCGAAGGCGGCGGCAAGTTCGAATATCACAACGACGCCAGCAAGACCAAGGAAGCGACGCATCCGCAAGGATGGACAACGCTCGGCGATGTCGGCTGGGTCGACGAGGAGGGCTTCCTCTATCTCACCGACCGCAAGAGCTTCATGATCATCTCGGGCGGCGTGAACATCTATCCGCAGGAGATAGAGAATCTGCTGGTCAGCCATCCCAAGGTCGCCGATGCGGCGGTGATCGGCGCGCCGTGCCCGGATATGGGCGAGCGCGTCGTCGCGATCGTGCAGCCGCTCGACCTTGCCGAGGCGGGAGATGCGCTCGCGGCCGAGCTAAGCACCTATTTGCGCGGATCGCTTTCGGGGGTGAAGATGCCGCGGCAGATCGACTTCCGGGACGAGCTGCCCCGTCACGCCACCGGCAAGCTCTACAAGCGCCTGCTGCGCGACGAATATTGGGCAAAGGCCAAAGAGGCCGAAGCCGTGGCAGGAGCCTGATCCATGGCGACCATAGCCCCCGCCGTGCTGCCGCCCGAGATCGCGTCGGCCATCGTCAATCCCGTCGCCTATGGCGAGTGGAACGGCATCAAGGAAAAGTTCCGCTGGGCCCGCGACAATATGCCCGTCGGGCTGGTCCAGGCGGAAGGCTATATGCCTTTCTGGGCGATCACCCGGCATGAGGACATCATGACGGTGAGCAAGGACAATGCACGCTTCCTCAATGCGCCCAAATCGGTCGTGCTGGGGCCGATCGCGGTGCAGATGCTGACCCACATGATCACCGGCGGCAGCCCGCATCTGGTGCGGTCGCTGGTCACCATGGATGCGCCCGAACACATGGACTATCGCAAGCTCACCCAGAGCTGGTTCATGCCCAAGAACCTGGCGAGCCTGGAAGAGAAGATCCGCGGCATCGCGCGTGCATCGGTCGATGCGATGCTGGCGACGGGGGGCACGTGCGATTTCGTGCACCAGGTCTCGGCGCTATATCCGCTGCATGTCGTGATGCAGATCCTCGGCGTGCCGCACGAGGACGAGCCGCTGATGCTCAAGCTGACGCAGGAGATGTTCGGCGGCGAGGATCCCGACCTCAACCGCGCGCGCTCGGTCGAACTGACGCCCGAGCAGGTCACCCAGTTCGTGATCGAAGCGGTGCGCGATTTCGAGGGCTATTTCATGAAGCTCGCCGCCGACCGGCGCGCCAACCCGCAGGACGATGTCGCCACCGTCATCGCCAATGCGGTGATCGATGGCGAACCGATCAGCGACCGCAATGCCGCCGGCTATTACATCATTGTCGCCGCTGCCGGGCACGACACAACCTCCGCCTCGACTGCCGGCGCGATGTGGGCGCTGGCCAAGGATCCCGACCAGTTCGCGCGGATCAAGGCCGACCGCAGCCTGCTGCCCGGTCTGATCGAGGAGGCGATCCGCTGGACCACGCCGGTGCAGCATTTCATGCGCACGGCGGCCGAGGATTGCGAGATCGGCGGACAGCGCATCGCCAAGGACGACTGGCTGATGCTGTGCTATGTTTCGGGCAATCATGACGAGCGGGTGTTTCCCGATCCCGACCGGTTCGATGCCTCGCGCGGGCCCAACCGCCATGTCGCATTCGGGGCAGGGGTGCACCAGTGTCTGGGCCTGCACCTCGCGCGGCTGGAAATGCGCATCCTGTTCGACGAGTTGCTCGATCGGATCGATAGCGTGGAGCTGGCGGGCACGCCGCAGCGCGCGAGCAGCACCTTTGTCGGCGGCCCCAAGACGCTGCCGATCCGCTTTGTCCCGAGTTGAATTGACAGTGGTTTGCGGCGGGCACCCGGTATAGCGTGCGCGCCGGACTTATATGACAACAGCCCGGATCGTTCGATACCGGGCCGGCATCACAGGAAAGGAATGTTCCGATGGTTCAGCAGTACAGCGTCCTCATCAACGGCAAGCTCGAAAAGCCCGGCAAATGGATCGATGTCGTCAATCCCGCCAACGAGCAGGTGATCGCCCAGGTTCCCGATTGCGGACAGGAAGAGCTGGACCGTGCCGTCGCCGCTGCCCGCGCTGCGTTCAAGACCTGGAAGAACGTGCCGATCGACGAACGCCGCGCGGTCATTCAGAAGATTTCCGCCGCGATCAAGGCCAATGCCGATGAACTGATGCGGCTGCTGACCAGCGAGCAGGGCAAGCCCCACGCCCAGGCAGCTGGCGAAATCCATGGGGCCGCAGCGATGGCAGCGGCGCAGTCGACGCTCACCCTTGAGGACGAGATCAACGAGGACAGCGACACCCGGCTGTCGCGCACCCGCCGCGTTCCTGTGGGTGTCGTCGGCGGCATCGTGCCTTGGAACTTCCCGGTGATGATGGCGGTGCAGAAGATCGTGCCCGCGCTGCTTTCGGGCTGCACGATGGTGCTCAAGCCCTCGCCGTTCACGCCATTGGCCACGCTGCGCATCGTCGAGTTGATCGCCGACGAGGTGCCGGCGGGTGTGCTCAACGTCATCACCGGCGGCGACGATCTCGGCCCGCTGATCACCTCGCATCCCGATATCGACAAGATCACTTTCACCGGATCGACGGCGACCGGCAAGCGGGTGATGGAATCGGCATCGAAGGATCTGAAGCGCATCACGCTCGAGCTCGGCGGCAACGATGCCTCGATCGTACTGCCCGACGCCGATGTGAAGAAGGTTGCCGAACAGCTGTTCTGGTCGAGCTTCACCAATGCCGGACAGATCTGCGTCGCGGCAAAGCGCATCTATATCCACGAGGATATCTATGACGAACTGTCTGCCGCAATCGCCGAATATGCCAAGGGCGTGAAGGTCGGCGATGGCGCCGAGCAGGGCACTGCCGTCGGCCCGATCCAGAACAAGAAGCAGTATGAGCGCGTGCTCGACCTGATCCAGGATGCCAAGGACAATGGCTACAAGTTCCTGGTGGGCGGCGATCACGATCCCTCGATCCCCGGCTATTACGTGCCGATCACCATTCTCGACAATCCGCCCGAAGACGCGCGCATCGTCGCGGAAGAGCAATTCGGCCCGGTGATGCCGCTGATGAAATTCTCGACCGTCGAGGAAGCGATCCAGCGCGCCAATGCGTCCGATTACGGCTTGGCAGGTGCGGTGTGGACCGGCAATCCGGAAGAGGGCGTGAAGGTCGCCGAGCAGCTCGAGACCGGCACGGTCTGGGTCAACGAATATCTGCACCTTTCGCCCTTCGCACCGTTCGCGGGCCACAAGCAGTCGGGCTTCGGTGCCGAATATGGCAAGGAAGGCCTGCTCGAATTCACCTATCCGCAGGTGATCACGGTGAAGCGCGAAAAGGCGGTGGCTTGAGCGATAAAGCCCTCTCCCCTTGAGGGGAGAGGGTTGGGAGAGGGGGAGTGCGCGACATTGCCCCTCTCAACTTCGCCTAGTCGGCAAGCCGACAAGGCTCCGTATCTCTCCCCTGAAGGAGAGAGAGCTTTGCCGCGACAGCATTGACGTGTTCGCCGCATCTGTTTAACCGTTCGATTAAATCCATTGCGGAGTCGGCGTGAACAACCGCCGGGCCGCGCAATCTGCAAGGAGAGGCCCTATGGCTCATGCATATATCGTAGATGCGGTTCGCACCGCTGGTGGCCGTCGCGGCGGCCGTCTCGCTGGTGTTCACCCGGTTGATCTGGGCGCAGCGGTGTTCGACGCGATCGCGGCGCGCAACGATTTCGATCCCAAGGCGATCGACGATGTCATCACTGGCTGCGTGATGCAGGGCGGCGAGCAGACGATGGACGTGGGCCGAAATGCGGTGCTCGCCTCGAAGCTGCCCGACAGCATCCCTGCCGTGACCATCGACCGTCAGTGCGGATCGTCGCAGCAGTCGATGCAGTTTGCTGCCCAAGCGGTGATGAGCGGTACCCAGGACATCGTGCTGGCGAGCGGCATCGAGAGCATGACCCGCGTGCCGATGGGCTCGACCGCAATGCTCTACATGAAAGCCGGCATGGGCAACTACAAGTCGGCGCGGCTCGAGGAAGCGTTTCCCGGCGTGATGTTCAGCCAGTTCGATGGCGCGGAAATGATCGTCAAGAAGCACGGCCAGACCAAGGAAGCGCTCGATGCCTATTCGCTCGAAAGCCACCGCCGCGCGGCAGCCGCGACCCAGGCGGGCGCGTTCGACAACGAGATCGTTCCGGTCGAGATCGAAACCCCCGAGGGCAAGGAATGGCACAAGGTCGATGAAGGCATCCGCTTCGACGCCACGCTCGAGGGCATTGCCGGCGTCAAGCCGATCTCCGAGACCGGCGTGCTGTCGGCGGCCAATGCCAGCCAGATCTGCGACGGTGCCTCGGCGGTGCTGATCGTGTCCGAACAGGCGCTGAAGGACCATGGCCTTACGCCGCGCGCGCGCATCCACCATGTCTCGGTGACCGCAGGCGATCCGGTGATCATGCTCGAGGAACCGCTGTTCGCCACCGAGCGGGCGCTCAATCGCGCGGGCATGAAGATCGACGATATCGATCTGTATGAAGTCAACGAAGCCTTTGCCCCGGTGCCGCTGGCCTGGCTGTCCTATCTCGGTGCCAGCCATGATCGCCTCAACGTCCATGGCGGCGCGATCGCGCTCGGCCACCCGCTCGGCGCGTCGGGCACCAAGCTGATGGCGACGCTGCTCAACGCACTCGAAAAGCGCGGCGGCAAATACGGTCTGCAGACGATGTGCGAGGGCGGCGGTCAGGCCAACGTCACGATCATCGAACGCCTGAGCTGACTTATCGCTCCTCCCCGGCTCGGGGAGGGGGACCGCGAAGCATTGGAGGGGAAGCGTCGAGGTGCATTGCCTCGATCGAGGCACAATCCCGCTACCCCTCCGTCAGTCCTTCGGACTGCCACCTCCCCGCCGCGGGGAGGATTGAAATTTGATCATTCTTCAGGAGACACCTTAATGAAACTCGATTCCTCCATTTCCGCCGTCGTCACCGGCGGCGCTTCGGGCCTGGGCGCCGCGACCGCGCGCGCTCTCGCCGCCAAGGGCGTCAAGGTCGCCATTTTCGACCTGCAGGAAGAAAAAGGCACCGCGCTCGCCAATGAGATCGGCGGCGTGTTCTGCGAAGTGAACGTGACCGACGATGCGAGCGTCGACGCCGGTTTCGCCAAGGCCCGCGCCGCGATCGGTCAGGAGCGTATCCTGGTGAACTGCGCCGGTACCGGCAACGCCATCAAGACCGCCAGCCGCTCGAAGGAAGACGGCAGCATCAAGCATTTCCCGCTCGATGCGTTCAACTGGATCGTGCAGATCAACCTGGTGGGCACCTTCCGCTGCATCGCCAAGTCGGCCGCCGGCATGATGACGCTCGATCCGCTGCCCGATGGCGATCGCGGCGCGATCGTCAATACCGCATCGGTCGCGGCCGAGGATGGCCAGATCGGCCAGGCGGCCTATTCGGCATCGAAGGGCGGTGTCGTCGGCATGACGCTTCCCATCGCGCGCGACCTTTCGAGCGAAGCGATCCGCGTCAACACCATCCTACCGGGCATTTTCAATACCCCGCTGCTCGCCGCCGCGCCGCAGCCGGTCAAGGATGCGCTGGGTGCATCGGTTCCGTTCCCCAAGCGTCTTGGTGACCCGGAGGAATATGCGCAGCTTGCGCTGACCATGATCGAATGCGGTTATTTCAACGGTGAAGATGTCCGTCTCGACGGCGGCATCCGCATGGCACCGCGCTGATCGATAAAGCCCCGCTCGCGTGTCGGGCGGGGCCTATTCCTTTCCGGGAGGCTGGCATGCACTATAGTACGATTCGCTACGATGTGGCCGATGGCATCGCCACGATCACACTCAGCCGCCCGGAAAAGATGAATGCCTTCACCAACCGGATGATGGCCGAGATGATCGATGCGTTTGACGCGATCGATGCCGACGATTCCGTCCGTGCGGTGATCGTGACCGGCGAGGGCAGGGCCTTTTGTGCAGGCGCAGACCTGACCCCCGATGGCGGGGGCGGGCCGTTTTCCAGCGACGATCCGGTTACCGATCTGTCCGACGAACGCGTTCGCGATGGTGGCGGGTTGCTGACGCTGCGGATCTTCCAGTGCAAGAAGCCGGTGATCGGTGCGATCAATGGCGCGGCCGTCGGCATCGGGGTGACGATGCAGTTGCCGATGGACATGCGGCTGGCCTCGACCAGCGCGCGCTTCGGCTTCGTCTTCGCCCGGCGCGGAATCGTGCCCGAGGCGGCTTCGTCCTGGTTCCTGCCGCGCCTGGTCGGGCAGCAACAGGCACTCGAATGGTGCATGACGGGGCGTGTGTTCGGCGCCGATGAAGCGCTCGCTGGGGGCCTTGTGCGTTCGGTGCATGCGCCCGAAGAGCTTATGCCCGCTGCAATCGCGCTCGCGCGCGAGATTATCGACAATACCGCGCCGGTTTCGGTCGCGCTGACCCGGGCGATGCTGTGGCGGATTCCGTCCGCGCCGCACCCGATGCATGCGCACCGTGTCGACAGCCGTGCCATCTACACGCGCTCGCGGTCGGGCGATGCAGCCGAGGGCATATCGAGTTTCCTCGAGAAGCGTGCTGCGGTCTATCCCGACCGGGTTGCATCGGACATGCCGGAATTCTATCCATGGTGGGATGAACCCGGATATGAATAACGCTGCGCCCGAGAGTGAACTCAATGCGCGCGACCAACTGATCGAAGCCGCCAGCCAGATCATGCGCGATGGCGATCAGGTCGATCTGTCGCTGAGCGAACTGTCGCTGCGATCCGGTCTGAACAGCGCGCTGGTCAAATATTATTTCGGAAACAAGCAGGGGCTGATGCTCGCGCTGCTGGAGCGCGATATGCGCAATATCGTCAACAGTCTCGATGCACTGCTCGCCAAAGACCTGCCACCGGACGAGAAGCTGCGCGTTCATATCCGCGCGGTTATCGGCACGTATTTCCGTTTCCCCTATCTCAACCGGCTGCTGATGCGGATGGTGCGCGACGCCGCGCCAGAGGTGTCGCGCAAGATCGCCGACGATTATCTCGTCCCGATTTCCAACGCCTATGAACGGCTGATCGAGGAAGGCGTGCAGAAGGGGCTTTTCCGCCCCATCGATGCAGGGCTGTTCTACTTCACCGTCACCGGAGCGGCCGATCGCTTCTTCTCTGCCCGGCTCGTGCTGCATCATTGCTTCGGTCAGTCGGAGATGACCGAGCAGATGCGCGACGACTATGCCGACCATACTCTGGATATCATCATGCCCGGCCTGTTGGTGAACCCAGGCAGCGCTTGACACCGGTTAACCGTAACGCCGGGACGAGCCGTTAGTTACATACGTTCGAATTACGGTAATAAACTTACAACTCTGAGCAATTTTCCTTAAAGCGGGGGAATGACCAATTCCGCCGCCCGATTCCCGAGTCACGCTGCCGACGCCACCGATTCTGCGCGGGGCGTTTCGCGCGCCGTTTCTGCAATCGATGAGCAGGCGTTCGTCGAGGCCAGCGAGAAGCTCGCCAGGGCCTTGGATCACGCCGCAGCCGGACGCACGCATTCGGACATTGCCGAGGCGCGGCTGCGCCTGCGCGAACTGGCGGTAAAGCTGCGCGATGCGGGCTATTGGCGCACCGACAAGCATGGCCTGCGCGCCACAGTATCGCTGCTGTGGCAGGCTGACCGCTATGTCAGCGAACTGGCGCTGAAACAGGACCAGGCGGGTGGGGGCTCAACACCCCGGACATGAATTCGAGTTCTTCAGGCCTGCCGGGTCGCAAACGGAAGCAGGTATGGAGTGGCGGGCCGGTAGCGGCTTTGAGGCAAGCACTGCGCCGGTCCGCCAACAATGTACCCGATTTGAATGTTACTGTTTAATGACAGTCATGATGCCAGAATGTAACCTGACAAAACCCGCGTGATACCTTATTTCGCTGCGGTCCATGTCTGCGCCTGGCAGAACATCGCGATGCACCCCTCCACGCTCAACGTTCCATTCTTTCCAGCCGTCACGATCGACCTGTAGGTCTTGCCGCTTTCGGGATCGTAGATCTTGCCGCGCCACTTCTTGCCGTCGGGAACGAACCCGCTGAGAATCGGCAGGCCGACCAGCTTGCGCTTGCGCAAGGCCGGATCGGGGTTGTTCACGTCGGTCGATACGCCGTTCTTGGGCTGCTCGATGAACCGCGTCAGACGTCCGCACATATTCTGTCCGCACGGGGCGATCGTGACCACGGCGCGCTTGCCCTTGGTGTACCATTGACCCTGGATGGATTCGGATGCCTGTGCAGGGACAGCCATGAGGGACAGAGATGTCCCCAAAATTGCGGCGATTGCCGACCAGCGCATATTGTTCTCCATCCAGCTTGTGATTAGCCTGTCCGCCAATCCCGCGACAGCCGGGACGCCAGCCAGGCACTTGGCGAGGCATAACGCGGGGAGAGACGGTGATGAAGCGGATTTTTGCGGGATTTGCATCGGTATTGGCCCTGACCGCGGCGGCGCCGATCCTGGCCAAAGACCTTGCTGTCGCACCTGGCCCTGGCGCGCAGGAACGGCTTCAGGAAGCGCTGATCCTGGCTCAACCCGGCGATGTCGTGATGCTGGGCGAAGGGCGGTTCGATCTCACCGACGGCCTTTCGCTCGATGTCGCCGGTGTCACCGTCAAGGGTGCAGGCCCCGACAAATCGGTGCTCAGCTTCAAGGGGCAACTGGCGGCGGGCGAGGGGCTGCTGGTCACATCGGACAATGTGGTGCTGCGCGATTTCGCGGTCGAGGACAGCCGTGGCGATGCGATCAAGTCCAAGGGCGCGGACAATATCGTCTATCACAATATCCGCGTCGAATGGACCGGCGGGCCGAAGGAGACCAACGGCGCCTATGGCATCTACCCGGTCGAATCCGAAAATGTGCTGATCGATTCGGTTCTGGTCATCGGTGCCTCGGATGCGGGCATTTATGTCGGCCAGTCGCGCAACATCATCGTGCGCGATTCGATCGCCCGGTTCAATGTCGCCGGGATCGAGATCGAGAACAGCTTCAACGCCGATGTCCATGACAATGTCGCAACCAATAATACCGGCGGGATCCTGGTGTTCGATCTTCCTAACCTGCCGCAACAGGGCGGGCATAACGTGCGCGTATTCGACAATGTCGTGGTCGAGAACGACACCCCCAATTTCGCGCCCAAAGGCAATATCGTCGCCAGCGTACCCGCCGGCACCGGCGTGATGGTGATGGCCAATCGCGATATCGAGATTTTCGACAACGTGTTCGACGGCAACGGATCGTCGAACATCATGATCATCGGCTATCGGCAGAAATTCGACGACGCCAAGTACCAGCCGATGGTCCGCAATGTCCGCATCAGCGACAATGCGCATGGCAAAACCGGATTTGCGCCGCAGTTTGCAGGCGGCGAGATGCTGGCAGCGGCCTTTGGCGGCAGCGTTCCGCCGATCATCTGGGATGGCGTTGGCGGGGCCGAAGCCAAGGTCTATTCGAGCGACGATGTGCCGGTGCTCAACCTGGGCATGACCAAGTCGGATCAACCCATCGAGACAGCGCAGCCAGCGCTCGCCAAGCTCGCGGGTGACGCTGCGCCGACGCTGCCGAAGATCGTCATGCCCGACGCCATGGAAGCGGCCATCCGGTGAAACGCTGGCAGGGCCTGGCCGGCGTCGTTGCTGCGGCGTTGCTGGTAAGCGCACTGCCGGCACCAGCGGTCATCAACGATTCCGCGATCACCGAAGCGGCGCTGCCGCGCAAACTGTCGGAGTTCGGATTCTTCGCAGGGCCCGGTGCGACCGATCCGGCCCCCGCGCTGGTGGCCTACAGCCTGCGTACCCCTCTCTTTTCCGATTATGCCGAGAAGCAGCGCTTCGTTTACGTGCCCCAGGGCGCGCGCGTGGCGGCCGATGCCGAGGGGCGGCTCACCTTCCCGGTGGGCAGCGCGCTGATCAAGACCTTCGGCTATGGCAGTGGCGCTGCCTTTCGACCGATCGAGACCCGCGTCCTGCTTCGCAGGGCAAACGGTTGGGAGGCCTTGCCCTATGTCTGGAACGCCGATCTGAGCGATGCCGATCTCAAGGTCGCGGGCACACGGCTCCCGGTGACCGTGACCCGTCCGGATGGCCAGCGCAGCGAGATCAGCTATGCGGTGCCGAACAAGAACCAGTGCAAGGAATGCCATTCGTCCGCTGGCGCCGTGGTGCCCATCGGCCCGATCGCGGCGAACATGGACATCGCACCGGCCAAGGCAGCTGCCTTTCGCAAGCGCATCGACTGGGCCGCAGCACCGATCGCCGCCAACGGACCGATCTGGAACGACGCTTCCACTGGCTCGCTCGATCAGCGCGCGCGCGCCTATCTGATGGTCAATTGCGCACATTGTCACAACCCCACAGGATCCGCGAGCAATTCGGGACTGTTCCTCAACTATGGCGCAGCGGCGGATCGCACTGCCACGGGCCTGTACAAGCGTCCGGTCGCTGCCGGGCGCGGCAGCGGCGGGCGTGAATTCGCCATTGCGCCGGGCCAGCCCGACCAGTCGATCATGATCCATCGCATGGGTTCGACCGAGCCCGGCGTCGCCATGCCCGAGGTCGGCCGATCGATGGTGCACGAAGAGGGCGTTGCGCTCATCCGCGAATGGATTTCGTCGCTGCGTTCGGAATAGCCTTTGCGCGTCGTTCCGGCTGGTCTAGCAGACGGTCGAACCGGCGTTACAGGGGCAGAAGGCAATGAGCGAATGGACCATCGGCGTGATCGGCGGATCGGGCCTTTATGCGATTGACGGGCTCGAGGATGCGCAGTCGATCCGCGTCGACAGCCCGTTTGGCGAGGCATCGGACGATATCGTCATCGGCACGCTGGGCGGCCACAGGTTCGTGTTCCTGCCGCGTCACGGCAAGGGGCATCGCCTGAGCCCGAGCGATGTCAACGCGCGCGCCAATATCGACGTGCTCAAGCGCGCAGGCTGCACCGACATCCTGGCAATTTCCGCCATCGGCTCGTTGCGCGAGGAGCTGCCGCCGGGCCAGTTCGTGCTGGTCGATCAGTTCATCGACCGCACCGTGCACCGGCCCAGCAGCTTTTTCGGGACCGGCATGGTCGCGCATGTCTCGATGGCAGAGCCCGTCTGCCCCCGGCTGTCGGCGCTGGCCGCCGATGCTGCGCGAGCGGCGGGTGCGCCAGTGCACCAGGGCGGGACCTATCTTGCGATGGAGGGCCCACAATTTTCGAGCCGGGCCGAGAGCCATATGTACCGCGCCTGGGGCTGCGACGTCATCGGCATGACCGCAATGCCCGAGGCCAAGCTCGCGCGCGAGGCCGAGCTTCCCTATGCGCTGGTCGGCATGGTGACCGACTATGACTGCTGGCGCGAAGGCGAGGATCATGTCGAGGTCGGCGCGATCATTGCCCAGATGAACGCCAACTCGGCGAGAGCGCGTCAGCTGGTGATCGAACTGGCGAAGATGCTGCCCGAAAGACGTGAGCCCAGCCCGATCGACACCTGTCTCGATTTTGCATTGATCACTGCACCAGAGGCGCGCGATCCGGCGCTTCTCGCGAGGCTCGATGCGGTGGCGGGACGCGCGCTCAGGCCGCGCTGACAGCAGGGATCAACGGGCCGGACGCACCGTGCGTCCCGGCGCCAGCGCCCAGCGGGTGATCGCCGCGATACCCGTCGTCCCGCCGCGAACCGCGATCCGCGCAGGCAGCGAGATCGAAAGCCCGTGCATGCTGCGCGCCCAGCGCGGCAGCAGGTCGACGCCGGCTTGCATCGTCATGTGATGGAACGGCGCAAGCTGCGGCGATGATGGCGGCTGATTGAGCAGCAGATCCGCAATCTCGCGCGTCCGCTCGTCGAAGCGCAGCCGGGGCCGCGCTTTCACTATCAGGCGCTGCGCCTCGCGATAGCTATAGGGCACAGGGTCCGCCCCCAGCAGCCGTCCGATCTGCGCCATTTCGGCAAGATAGCGATCGCGTTCGGCCAAGGTCATGTGCGGTTTGCGATAGCGGATATAGGCATCGAGAAAGCAGAGGCTTTCGGTCACATGCACCCAGGCCAGCGACTGCGGATCATTGGCCTCATAGGGCGTGCCATCGGGCAGGGTGCCGCGCACATGGTCATGAATGCGGCGGATGCGCGCGATCTCGCCCAGAGCTTGTGCGCGGTCGCCATAGGTGGTGCGCGCGAGGAAGGCGGCGGTGCGACGCAACCGCCCGCGCATGTCCTGTCGAAACACCGAATGGTCCCACACGCCCGCCAGCACCGCCGGATCGAGCATCTGCATCAGCAGCGAGGCGATACCGCCAATCATCATCGAGGTGACATCGCCATGCACCTGCCAGCTGACCGAGTGCGGGCCGAACAGGCCGGTATCCTCGCGCGAGATCTCGATCGTCTGTCCACCGGGTTCCGCAAAGATGCGGCGGATTTCGCTTCCGATGGAATCGCGCAAGCCTGGCATGCCGACAATATGGGGGATGCGACGGGTTTTGCCAATCATGACCGCCTATCGTCTCATGCTGTCATAGCCGTTGATTTTACACGACTTGCCGGACGGCGATCTCCTCGTGGTAACGCTTTGCTAATCGCGCTTCTTTATGCATTGGCCGATGTTTGGACAGAAGCAATCAGAACTGGCAACGGGAGACGCGCCAGCACCTGCTGTGCTGTCTGCAAGATCGCTGCTGGCGATCTGCGCGCTCTGGCCCGTGGTCATGGGTGTTCGCACCGTGGCGATGCTGCTGACGGCGGCGGCAACAGGATTTTCGGTCGCCAGCCTCAACCTGCCATTCGTGCTTGCAGCCGCCTTGTCGATCCTTATCGACTTGGCGATCTTTCTGCCCGGACGCAGCGATGCCATTCGCAAGATCCTCGGAGACAGCTTCCCGCCGATGCTGTCGGCGATCGTCTGCGTGTCGACGGTCTGCTTCTCGTTTGCCGTCGTCAGCCTTGTGGCGCACGGCCAGGAAGCCGGTGTCCTGATCGGCATGATGGCGCTGCTGGGCGCGCTGCTTCCGACCTTGGCGGTCATGGTGCCGCATCGCATGCTGATGTTCTTTGCATGCATGTCGACCGGGCTTGGCGTGCTGCTTGCCGCCTGGGATCTGCGCTTTGCGGTGGGGACGCTGGTCTTCTTGCCGGCGATGCTGCTGATCGCACTGATTCGCGGCAAGGACGATCGCGAAGAAGAGGCGGCGCTCGACCGACAGAAACTGAACAACGAACGCGCGCGCTGCCTGCTCTCCGATTACGAGAAATCCGGTCGTGGCTGGTTCTGGGAAACCGACCGGCAGGGCCGCATCGTCTATATCAGCGCCGAAGCCGTTACCGCGATCGAGGCGGACCCGGCGACGATCATCGGCCAGCCCTTGAGCTCGGTCATCTGTTCGCCGGGTGCCGATGGCGGCGGCAGCGAACGGACGTTCAATTTCCACTTCTCCGCCCGCACGGCGTTCAGCGATCTCGCCGTACGCGTCGCGCAGTCGGAAGAGGAGCGTGCCTGGTCGCTTTCCGGCGCGCCGTTCTACAACGAATTTGGTCAGTTTGTCGGCTTTCGCGGCCATGGCACCGACCTGACCGAGGTGAAGCGCTCGCACGAGGCGGTCACGCAGCTTGCGCGCTACGACAATCTCACCGGGCTCGCCAATCGCCTCTATATCAAGGAGCTGTTCGAAAAGGCGCTGTCCGGGCATCGCGGCGAGCCCAGCCCGTGCTCGCTGTTCCTGCTCGACCTCGACCGTTTCAAGCAAGTCAACGACACGCTCGGCCATCCGATCGGCGATGCGCTGCTCAAGCAGGTGTCCGAGCGGCTGAAGCGCACCATCGGTGACAGCGGCGAGGTCGGCCGTCTGGGCGGCGACGAGTTCCAGGTCGTGCTGCCCGGGATCATCAGCGAGGACCGGCTGGCCGATATCGCGCGATCGGTGATCATCAATCTCAGCCATCCCTATATGGTCGAGGGCAACCAGATCGTGATCGGGGCCTCGGTGGGTATTGCCATTGCCGATGGCCGCACCCATTCGGGTGCCGAGACGCTGATCCGCAACGCCGACCTCGCGCTCTATTCGGCCAAGGAAAACGGGCGCGGCATCTGGAAATTCTACAGCGAGGACATGCACAAGGTGGCGCATGAGCGGCGCGCGCTCGAAGGCGAACTGCGCGCTGCCCTCCAGGCCGGCGGCATGAGCATCGCCTATCAGCCCGTGGTCAATGTTGCGACCGAAACGATCAGCGGGTTCGAGGCGCTGGCCCGCTGGAACCACCCTGCGCGCGGACCGATCAGCCCCGGCGCGTTCGTGCCGATCGCCGAGGAATCGGGTCTGATCATGCAGCTCGGCGAATGGGTACTGCGCACCGCTTGTGCCGATGCAGCCACCTGGCCCCGCTCGGTGCGGATCGCGGTCAACGTATCGCCGATGCAGTTTGCCGATCCTGCCTTCCCCTCGATCGTGCTCAATGCGCTGGCGCAGAGCGGGCTCGAGCCCGAAAGGCTAGAGCTGGAAATTACCGAGAGCGTGTTCCTGGACGATAAGCTCGATGCGACGCGCATCTTCGAGCGGTTGAAAGGCATCGGCGTGCGCCTGGCGCTGGACGATTTCGGCACCGGCTATTCCGCGCTCGGCTATCTGCGCAGCGCGCCATTCGACAAGATCAAGATCGACCAGAGCTTCGTGCGCGGTGCCTCGCAATCGGGCAGCGCCAACAGCGCGATCATCCGCTCGATCGTCTCGCTCGCCGAGGCGCTCAACATGGAAACCACCGCAGAGGGTGCCGAAACGATCGACGAGCTCGAACTCATCCGCTCGCTGGGGTGCAGCCATGTGCAGGGCTATATCTACGGCAAACCGGTCGGGCTTGCCGAAGCCACGCAGCGGCTCGCCGGCGTCGAGAATCATGTCGAGCCGGTCGGTCACAAGCGCAGCCGCGAGACCCGCTACAAGGTGCTGCGCACGATCGGCATCTATCACGATGGCTATTGCTACCCCGCGCGGATCAAAAACATCTCGCCTGGTGGCGCGCTGATCGAGGGATTGTGGGACGTGCCGCCCGGTACCGAGTTCGAGATCGCGCTGGGTGCGAATTTGAAGGTGCGCGCAGTGGCGCGCTGGTCGGTCGAAGACCGCTGCGGCCTGCAGTTCACCGTGCCGATCAGCCTGGAACGTTTCCGCCAGTCCAGCCCGCCGCAGATCGCGACCGGCTATCCCGAGCAGATGCGCGCATGAGGCGGTGACAGGCCGCTGGGCTGACGTTAAGAACGTTCGTCCAACGCCTGGCTGGAGTCTGCTTCATGATCCGTTCGCTTGTTTCCGTTTCCGTGCTTTCGCTGGCGCTCGCCGCCTGTAGCGCTGGTTCCGACAAGGCCGAAGCTCCGTTGCCCGAAGGCGCATGGCAGCTGGCAGCGGATCAGTCGAATGTCGGCTTCGTCTCGGTCAAGGCTGGCAATGTCGGCGAGGCGCACAGCTTCAAGAAGCTCTCGGGCTCGGTCGAACCCGATGGCACGGTGGCCGTCGCCATTGACCTGGCCAGTGTCGACACCGGCATCGACATCCGCAACCAGCGGATGCGCGACATGCTCTTCGAGGTGGCGAATTTCCCCGATGCCAAGCTCACCGCCAAGATCGATCCCAGCGCCATCAAGACCCTGAAGCCCGGCGAGCGCAAGACCATGGCCGTTCCGGTGACGCTCGACCTGCACGGCACCACCAACAGCATCGAAGCGCCGCTGACCGTGACACGACTGGCGGGTGAATCGGTGCTGGTCGAAACCGCCAAGCCTCTGATCATCGATGCATCGGCTGTGGGGCTCGAGGCTGGGGTCGGCAAGCTGCAGGAAGTCGCCAAGCTTCCCGCGATCAGCACCGCGGTGCCGGTCACGGCTTCGCTGGTGTTCAAGCCTAAGGGGTGAAGCCGGCACGGGCTCTGCCAACAGCCGCTTGCGCCCAAGCATAATCTGTCATAGCCTCTGCCAAAAGGTGGTTGGGACCATCATGGCGGGGAGGATGCATGGCCGGGAAAAGGT